>CAZKNW010000205.1:0-7440 GCA_964554035.1 uncultured Verrucomicrobiota bacterium | reverse complement strand
CTTCGCGCGGACTGAAGTCCGCGCTCCCTTGAACCAAAACAGCCGTCTAGAAACCTTTCCCTCAGGAGTCAACTGTCAGGTAATAAACGTCTCTGTACAAGAGACTCACTTATTCACAAACGTCCAACCTCCATCTCCTCTCATTTCAAAGTGTCCGATTTCAAGGGAAGGTTACAGCCCCCTACAAACCCAAGCGCTGTAGGCGCGACTGAAACAAGCCAGACTGTTTCTCTCGCAGAGGCACTGAGATCGCGGAGAGAGCGGCAGGTTTGGGACTCGTGGGAACTCGTCCCTCCTGTGGCGGGAATCCACGGCGTGGCCGCCGCGGCTACTTCCGTTTCCGGTACTTGACGCGGTTCTTGGCTGCGAGGAGACGGCTGGCGGACGTGGATTCCTCGGCAGGCCTGGACTCCTCGCTTTTCACTTCAGGCCTGGACTCGCTCTTCAAGGTGGTTGTCTTCCGGGTTCCGGGCAGCGGCTTGTCTGCAGGTGCCTCTTCGCGGGGACGGAAGAGATCCTGCACAGGAGGCGCCTCCTGTTTCATCGCTTCCCGGGTCTTTTCCTTTCGGGCCAGCAGGGCCGCCATGCTTTCCTCTCGCTCCGTGATCACCTTCTCCTTCCTCCAGAAGAAGAGGATCCGACGGAAGGTGCGGGTCATGCGCTGCCATTCCTCCTGGTCCAACTGGATACGCCTCAGTCCGACATCGATGGGGAAAAGACAGATGGCCAGCTTCAGCATCCACTCCCACAGATCGACGGGATGATGGGTCATAAGCCGGTCATGGAGGTAAGGATTGTCCTCCGCGTTCGTCGGATCCAGCACACGGCCACCGCCCATCTCGGCCAGCTTCTTCAATCGGCTCAGGTTCGGACGGCTGTCATTGAACTCCGGTGAATAGTTGACCGCAGCACCCAGCACCTGACCACCCACCGGTTGACCGCCCTCGTGCTGGAGGAGATTCATCATGTAGGCACCGACCTCCTTGGTATCAAAGTTCACCTCGTAGCGTCCTGGACCGGTCTGCTCCAGGAAGAGCGTCTGTCGCTCACCCTTCGGGTCCACCACGACGGTTCGCAGGTCGAGGAAGTTCCGGAAGTTCCCCTCGGAATCCAGGGCCTCCACCGAAAGGACACCCCGCCCGTTCTCGAGGGAAACCTGCGCTGAGAAGTCCGTTCCCTCCAGTCGACGCAGGCTCCACTTGGCCACCTGTGACCAGAACTGCCGGTATTGTGACCAGTCGAGCCAACTGCGTGCCCACTTGGCCCTCGCATCCGAGGTGAAGGCAACCGAACGCCCCAGACCATACTGCCAATGCGCCAGAAGCGGGTCACCCTTGTCCGTCACCAGCGGCAACTCAGCCCTGGGCTTGGGACTGGTGGCCACGTAGCCCTGCATCGCCGGCATGGCACCAATCCCACGAACCGGCTCGGTCGATGAAACCAGCTCTGGCTGGAAGGGTTCCTCGAAGATGGCCGACTTGAGGATCACGGCGGTCTCCTTGATGAAGACCTGCGGCAGGTCGGCCGGGTTGACGATGTTGTAGAAGCGCCCGTTCCCCTTGTTCGCGATATCGATCATCGTCTGGGGACCTGCATGCCCCGAGATCAGCACCGTACTGACCGTGATCTTCGCATCGCGCATCTGTCCCATGAGTTCATCGGAGGGCGCCCCGGGATCGCCATCGCTGAAGACGATCATGTGCTTGAGGTTGGCGTTGGATTTCTCGAGGCCCTCATAACCCATCTTCATGAGGTTGTGGAAATTGGGGAGATCCCCCTGGTTCATGCCTGCAATCATCCGCGCCAGCTCCTTCTTGTCGCCGACCTCGGTCAGTGGGAAGAGCCAGCGTTCATTGCCATCCCACAGCAACACACCCATCTCATCACGCGGCCCGAGGGCATCCAGCGTCCCCAGCGCGATGTCCCGCGCGACCTGGTTCCCGTTGTTGAACTCCATGCCGTGCATCAACAGGGCCAGTGCCCCCTTGGGAAGCACCTTCTTGCTGTCGAGGTTCATGTTCACGGGAAGCGTGTCCTCCAGGGGGGTTCCCCGGTAGGCACCTGCCGCAAACGACTGGTCGCCACCCACGCAGACCAGACCAACTCCGAAGTCACGTACCGCACTTTCCAGCAGGCGCATCCGTTCCCTGCCAAGGTCCCCGGCCGCAATGTTGCAGAGGAAGATCGAGTCGAAGGACTGGAGTTCCGAAAGATCCTCCGGGAAGGCGGAACTGTCACCCAGCTTGATGTCGAGCTTCGCCTCCTGAAGGGCCGCCACCAGCTGCTGATCCATTTCCGGAAGATCCGAGATGACAAGGACGCGTGGATCACCGCTGACATTGACGAAGCTGGAGGCGCGGTTGTTCTGAGGCAGGATGTCACCCTCCACCTCCACCTCGACCGAGTAGGAATAGAAGCCGGGCTCCGTCAACTGCTGGGGAAAGGTGAAGAGATTCTTGCCCTCATTCAGCTCCACCGGCTGGGCACCCAGGAACTGTTCATTCTGGAAAAGCCTCAGGACTCCCGTCTGTTCACGGTCGGACTCCACGAAGATCTTCGCCTCGAAGGTCTGGCCCTTCTTCAGGGTCGAGGGCAGTCCCAGCTTCTGGACCGCCACATCCTGCGCCCGCACGGCTCCCACCGGGAGGACATCCACCGTGACACCCAAGGGACGTGCCGCCGCCACGGCATCCAAGGCACTTCCCATGTTTTCATTGCCGTCCGAGATCACCACCAGTCTCTTCTGGCCCGATTCGGGAAAAGCCGCTGTACCCAGCCGGATGGCCGAGGCGATGTCCGTGCGATCCTCCCCGATGACAGCCTGCACCTTCTTCAGGTCCACGTTGAAATTGGGAATGTTCTCAATGGCGGCCTCGCTGCCGAAAACGATGATGCCTCCCCGGTCGATCTGCTTCTTCTCCTTGGAGCTCGCGTTGACGAAATTCCTCGCCAGTTCCTGCTGGGGCGATGGAACACTCCGCGAACGGTCCAGCAGGAAGAAGACATTCATGCCGTCCTTGGAGATGCGCTTCTGGATCCCGGCCAGGGCCAGCCCTACCAGGATCACCACGACACAACGCAGTATGGCCGAACTCCAGCGACGCCACGGGGCAATCTGGATGTGGGACTTCCTCGCCCAGAGGATCGTCCAGACCAGTCCAACCGGGATGACCAGCAGCCACCAGGGATGAGTGAATTGAAGGTTCATGCGCCGCCCTCCCCTGTCTTGATGGGTTTCGCATGGCTCAGGCGCTCGCGTCCAAACCAGACACGGCTTGCTCCACCCTTCCTGCGGATCAACTTCTGGATTCGATGGTTCTGCGAATCCGCCACGTAGAGGTTGCCTTCGCTGTCGAGCGCGAGGGACCACGGATTGTGGAACATGCCGGGCGCGGCACCCGGACCGCCAATGGTCTCGATCGGTTCATAATCCTTTCCGAAGATCTGGATCCGGCTGTTGCCGAACTCACAGACAAAGAGGTTCCCCTCGGCATCGCTGCGGACATCATAGGGAAAGCTCATCTCCCCAAGCCCATCCCCCGCTCCACCAATCGTCCTCAGCCACTTGCCATCCTCGCTGAAGATCTGCACGCGATGGTTGCAGGAATCGGCAACCAGGATCCTTCCTTCGGGATCCATGCCGAGTCCTTCAGGTCGATTGAAACCTCCGGGTTCCATGCTGCGCTCCGGACCACCTGCCAGAACCAGACCCGATTGGCCACTTGCATCAAAACGCTGAATCCTTTCCTGTTGCGAATACTCACTCACAATCAGCCGACCCTGCCGGTCGCTGGCCACCGATCTCGGAAAGACCAGTCGACCTTCCTCCGTCCCGAAGACACCCCACTGGTTCAGGAGTTCCCCATCAGTGGAAAAATGATTCACCCGGGCGTAATGGGGTTCCACCACCACCACGCGCCCCTCGGCATCCAGGCACATGCCCTTGGGCCGACCCATCCTCGTTTCCGGCATCTGCCATGCAAGCAGCCACTCTCCCGTGGAGGAGAACTTCTGCACACGTCCGGTCATGTCGACCACATAGAACCGGTCTTCCAGGTCCACGGTCATGGACCTTGGCTTGTTGAATTCACCGGGGCCCACCCCTCGCGTGCCAAAGACCACCACGCTTGAGAAGAACTCGCTTTTCAGGGGAGAGCCTTCGCCCGTCTCCTCGGAAGATTCACCTCCGCACCCAACCGCCAGCAGGGCCACCATCGCCAAGGGAAGGAATCGGCGGCCCTTCTGCATGCCCCATGTCAGAAGCAGCGGGAGCAGACCGACTCCGACCAGGATCAGGCAAAGCGCGTTCACCTGTTCATTGTGGCCGTAGTGGAGAAGGTTGAAGATCCTGAGGGCAAGGGTTTCCCCTCCGGCCGGAACGACCATGATGATCGATTCCGCATCCCATAGGCAAAGCAGATACACGATAAAGGTCACCACCAGGGCCCCGCCCCCAACTTGAGGCCAGACCGCATGACGGAAGTGCTGCCATGAACCCGCGCCATGGACATCAGCAAACTCCAGCAAGGACGGTTGGAGGCGACTCCGCAACCAGCGCATCCCCAGCCATCCCACCGCGAGGTAACGTGTCAAAAGGGCCAGGATCAGGATGCCTCCTCCCGAATAGAACCAGGAGGTGGAAGGACGGTTCAACAGGGCGATCAGCAACATGCCCACAAAGACCCCGGGCAGGAAAAAGAAAAGGAAAGACACGGACCCGACACGAAAACGGGAAAGCTTCCAACCGATGACCGAGACCAGGATCGCCGAAACGCAACCCACCAGCAACGTTGTCCACGCCACCTCCACACTGGACCTGAAGGCGGTGCTGAACTGGGTCCAGGTGTGATCCGCCACAAACAGCTCCACCAGCGGCAACAGGACCGAGGCCAGGATCATGAGTCCCCAGGCCATCGAGGCCATGCGCCGAAAGCCCGGCGCCATGGATCTTGAAAGGGCGTCCTCGTTGGGGAGGACCTTCCACCTTTCCCGACCCGGTCGGTCACCCCGCCATGCCAGGAACATCAACAGGACGGGAAACACCACGAGGGGCCAGCAGAGAAGCATGGCTCCCTTCGCATCAAAGTAGGTGTTGAAGCGAAGCCAGACCTCCGTGGTAAAGACCTTGGTCTGGAGAATCACCGGAATGGAGAAATCATTGAGGCACAGGACGAAGGCAATCAACCAGCCCAGGATCCAGCCGGACCGGACCTGTGGCCAGATCACATGCCGAAGGGTTCCGACCGTGCCCAGGGAGGCATCCAGTTCCAACAGGGAGCGATCCACAGACCGAAGCGAACTCCATGCGAGCAACCCGGATACCGGCCAATAGGCCAGGAGCAGGAGCCAGATCGTTCCTGCAAAGCTGTAGAGCTCCAGGGGCAGAAAGGGCCGCAACCACCCCGAGTGCCCCAACAGGCCGATCCACGAGCCAACCAGCAGAAAGGGAGGAAGCAGGAGAGGCAAAAGTGTCAGCAAAAGAACCAACCGAAACTTCGTCCCCTTGAGCGTGGCCAGCCAGAAGCCGGAGAGCCCACCGAGCAGCATGCAGAGCGTCGAGGCCGCAAAGGCCATCCACACGCTTGAGATGATGAGTTCGCCATCCATGTCAGTCCCTCAGGAAGGCCTCCTTCATGACTTCGGTTCCCTCTTCGAGCCGATCCAACACCGCATCCCAGTCCGGTTTGAGCCCAATGACCTGCTCCGGATAGGGACCTTCGAGGGCGTGAGCCCCGGTAAGGATCTTCAGCACGGAATCGCTCTTCAGATACGCAAGCAACGCATTGGCCTCGTTCGCATGAGCCCGTCCCACAACCTTCGCAGCGGCATTGGGAATCAGCAGGGTTTCCTCGAGGTCCACGGCCACCACCGGCAGTCCGTTCTTCTGTCCGGCATGGATGTCATCGGAGTCCGTCAGGCCGATCCAGGCCTCTCCGGCACCGACCATCCTGACCACCACCGAGTTTCCATCAACGACCATCACGTCATTGTCGAAAAGCCCCTGGATCCAAGCCTCCCACTTTTCATCACCCCATGCCTCACGCAAGACAAGCATGTGCGTGGAGGTGGTGCCAAAGAGCGGATAGGCCATTACGACACGTCCCTTCCATTTCGGATCGGTCAGCTCTTCCAGTGAAGTCGGTGCCTCCCTGGGGGCCAAGCTGCCCGGATGGATCACCAGTTGCCGGAGCCGATGCCCAAACAGGACCGGAGGCTCACTAGGAACAAAGACGCCTTCCCTCTCCAGCTGCCGCACACGCAGCTCCTCGTTGCTCCAGAAGACATCGCACTGCGGGTGATCCTTCTCGGCGATGAGGCGATTGGCCAGTCCCACCGTTTTGACCAGTTCACTGTCGTAAACCGCCTTCACCCGAATCCCCGTCTCACTCTCGAATCCCGCCAGGATCTCGGAGGAGTAGACCTGGTCCTGCGAGGTGTAGACCACCACCTCGGGTTGCCGTTCCGGTTGGCAACCCAGGAGCAGAAGCACCGGAAGCAGGACAAGCATTCCAAGGGTCCTCCTCATGCGGTCCTCCTGTGATAGAACCACCATTCGAAGAAAAGCACCGCCAGCGCCACCGCGAGGAACCAGCGCCAGATCTCAAGGTCGGCCCGCTTGACCGCCGCCGCCTGGACCGTGCCGAATTTCCCAAAGCTGATCTCCTCGGCGGGCTTCAGGTTGCTCTCGGCATCGTCGAGGATATTGGCGCAGAAGACCGTCTCGTTGGTTCCCGATACCAGCCGGTAGATACCCTGCTGATCCGTCCCACCAAAGACCACCTGCCCGCTGGTCTCATCCTTCTCAACCGGATGCTCGGTCCCGTCAGGGCCGATCACCTTGGCCGTCTCACCCTGCTCCGCCAGCGCCATGCGAAAGGGTGCACCCGCCCGGATACTCAGGTTTTCAGAACTTCCCAGGACCGGATTCAGCCAGTCCATGCAGTTGGAAATGAAGATGGGAAACGAAACCCTGAGGGGCCAGGTGCTGTCGAGAGGATCGAAGCCCACCCAGACAACATTCTTCAATCCGATTTCCCCTGCCACTACCAACGGCGATTGCGGTGCATCCATGATGGGCACACCCCAGTCGACCGCCGAGACAAAGGCCGCCTCGCGAATGGCAACGTTGTCCATCGTGAGGAAGCGCATCAGCGGGTGGGTCGTCTGCCAGTTCACGATCCTCGGGCCCTCGATCACGGAGACATTCCCAAACCAGTCCTCGGGCGTGACCCGAAACATCAGGGTGTTCACTTCCGGCCACGTCGAGGGAACGAGGCTGTCAATCACCACGATGTCATAACCGGCATTCTGAAGTTCAACACAGGTGTGGCTTCCGATGTAGCCAGCGCCGCCGGTGACCAGGATCCTAGGATTCACGATTTCTTGTCATCCTCATCATTATCATCCTCATCATTATCATCGTCATCATTATCATCATCG
>CAZKNW010000204.1:0-7464 GCA_964554035.1 uncultured Verrucomicrobiota bacterium | reverse complement strand
GAACGACACCCTCGTTGCCGACAGTGCGATCGAGGCACTCCAAATGGAGCACGACAAGCCCTTCTTCATCGCCTGCGGCATACAGAAGCCGCACGTGCCGTTCCTGGCACCCGACAAGTATTTCGATCTCTATCCAAGGGAGAAACTGCGCTATACCCCGGATCGTTCGGATCTCTGGGACAGCCTTCCCAAGACCGCCATCTCCAAGCGCTATGAGGCATTTGGCTTTGAGTTGGGCAGGGAGGACGACGCGCTTCGTCGTGAATACATGCAGGCCTACCATGCCTGTGTGTCCTTCATCGATGCACAGCTGGCCATCGTGATGGATACGCTGAAGAAGACAGGGCACTGGGAGGATACGATCATCATCTTCACCTCGGACCATGGCTACCACCTGGGGGATCACTTCCTTTGGGGCAAGGTCACTCTCTTCGATGTCGGAGCCAAGGTGCCCCTAATCGTTCGTGTGCCAGGCCTGACGAAGGGTGGAACGACGTCGGAAGCGATGGTCGAGTTGGTGGACATCTATCCAACGGTCGCCCAGCTTGTGGGTCTTGAGGCGCCTGGACACCTTCAGGGAATGTCGTGGCGTCCCTTGCTGGATCATCCGGAAAGGCTTGGGAAACTAAAATATGCCTACACGGTGGTTTCCCGGGGTCCCAGGCTGGGTCATGCCCTGCGCAACCAGAACTGGCGCTACGGTAGTTGGCCGGATGGCGAGGAACTCTACAACCTCAAGACGGATCCTGAAGAAAAGAACAACCTGGCCGGGAAGGAGCACGTGAAGGAAAGGCTTGAGGAGTTCCGGCAGATTCTTGCCGAGAAGCAGACGCAGGCCGCGTCGAACCGGTAGCGCAGGATGAATATGCCGACAAGTTCCGGACTGTCCCGCAACTGCGGGACGCAGCTGCCGCACATACCATGGACTCAGTAAGTCATGGCCGATGATCGGAATGGCTGTAACCGTTTGTGGGATTCACCCCCTTTTAGTTTCAGGATGCCGTATCGAATGAAATCGACCGAATTAAGCGATAGGAAAGCGCAGGGAAAAAGCGGCAGCTGCGCAGCACGCACTCCAGAACCTATCGGAGATGGCGTGCTTTGTCGGGCCTTGAAGATTAGCTGGCAACGCGGTCTTATCATGTTCCGTGCCTTCCTTCTCCTGGCGTTTCTTCTGCCCACTCCCGGCCAGGCAGCTCAGATGGATCCCTCCACCCTTCATGGCAAGGTGATGTGTGGCTATCAGGGATGGTTCAACACTCCCGGCGACGGTATGGAGCTGGGCTGGACTCACTGGGGGAAGGGAAGGCGCAAGGAAATGGGACCTGGAAACGTCACGGTGGATCTTTGGCCGGATGTGTCGGACCTGGATCCGGCTCAACGCTACCAGACCGCTTTCCGTCATGCGGATGGAAGGGCGGCTGAGGTCTTTTCGAGTGCGGATCGCAAGACCGTTTTGAAGCACTTTGAATGGATGGAGACCTACGGGATTGACGGTGTTTTCCTGCAGCGCTTTGCCAACGGCATTGGAAGGAGTGACCAGATGCGTCACAAGAATGTGGTGCTGGAGAATGTCCGGAAGGGTGCTGAAAGGTCGGGGCGGGTCTACGCCGTGATGTATGACCTGAGTGGTCTTCGGGAGGGTGGCACCCAGCGTGTGATCAATGACTGGAAGCGCCTGAAGCAGGACCGGAAGGTGACGGGTGATACGACCTACCTGCATCATGAAGGCAAACCGGTGGTTGCCGTTTGGGGTGTTGGTTTCAACGATGACCGGAAATACACCCTCAAGGAATGTGGTGCCCTGATTGATTTCCTGAAGGCGGATGGCTGCTCCGTCATGCTGGGTGTGCCGACCGGTTGGCGGGAGCAGGACCGGGATGCGGTAAAGGATCCACAACTTCATGAGATCCTCCGAAAGGCCGACGTCCTGAGTCCATGGACCATCGGTCGCTATCGTTCCCCTCGACAGGCTTCGGGACATGCTGAACGTGTCTGGTCTCCCGATATCGAATGGTGTGAATCAAGGCAGATCGATTTCCTGCCGGTGGTCTTTCCCGGCTTCAGCTGGTTCAACCTGCATGGAGGAGAGTTGAACCAGATCCCACGTTTGAAGGGGGATTTCCTCTGGTCGCAGTTGGTGGGCGCAAAGCGATCAGGTGCGAAGATGATCTACGTCGCCATGTTCGATGAGGTCGATGAGGGCACTGCCATCTTCAAGTGCAGCAATGATCCTCCCTCAGGGGAGGGGGTCTCGTTCATTGACTACGAAGGTCTTTCCACCGACCACTACCTTTGGCTCACCGGGCAGGGGGCGCGCCTGTTGCGCGACGAGATCCCGGTCACCGATCATCAACCCGCCCGAAAGGGAAAACCCTGACATGAAACGCATCGCACTCCTACTTTTCCTGACACTCGGAATGGTTCTTAAGGCAGGCGCCGAGGAACGTCCGCCCAACATCGTCTTCATTTTCGCCGATGACCTAGGCTATGCGGACATCGGATGCTACGGGCATCCTTATGCGCAGACGCCAGCCCTCAACAAGCTCGCCAACGAAGGCACCCGCTTCACACAGGCCTACGTCACAGGTGTGACCTGCTGTCCCAGCCGGACCGGATTCATGACCGGTCTCTTTCCAGCGCGGTTCCAGAAGTATCCGGCGGATCATGGCTACGGAGACCGCACCACCATCACCGACCTGTTGAAGCAGCGTGGCTACCGGACCGGGCACTTTGGCAAGTGGCACATGGGACCGGATGAAAGCGAGGGGACCTACAGCATTGATGAAAGGCGTTCCGGCAACAGCAAGGACGATCCGCGTGGGCGCGATGCCGGACTGTTTGACGAGGCAATCCGGTTTGTCCGGGACCATGCCGACAAGCCCTTTTATGTGAATGTCTGGGGTCATGCCACGCACTACCCGGTCAATACCCACCCCGACCTGGTGAGCCGCTTCAAGGACTTGAAGGTTTCACGGAGCGATTTCTCGGAAACGATGCAGCACAAGTTTGATGAATGCCTCCAGATCGGCGGCGATCTGGAAAAATGCATGCGGCAATATGTGGCGGATGTATGGTCCATCGACCGGAATGTCGACAGATTGCTTTCCGTGATTGATGAGCTGGGCCTTCGTGAAGACACGATCGTGGTCTTCTCAAGTGACCATGGGCCGGCGCCGGTACTTCTGGGTGCGAAGAAGGAAGCAAAGGAGTTCTCCGAGAACATGCTGGGCTATGCAGGGATCTTTCGTGGAGGAAAGCATGAACAGCTGGAAGGCGGGGTACGTGTTCCGTTCATCGTGCGTTGGCCGGGGCATGTGAAGGCAGGCAGGGTGGATGAGACCAGCGTCATTTCAGGCATCGACTGGATGCCGACCCTTTGCCGTATCGCAGGGATTGCGGACTTACCGGGGGCGCTCGATGGTGAGGATATTTCCGATATCTGGATGGGCAGGACGCGGGAGCGCGGCAAGCCCCTTTACTGGAAGACCAGCTCCGCCAACAGCGCCCCGGCGATGCGGGAGGGACAGTGGAAGCTGCACATGAATACCAAGCGGGGAGGAGGGCTGGCGCTCTACGATCTCTCCAAGGATCCAAGGGAAAAGAACAACCTCGCTGACCAACATCCAGAGGTGGTTGCCAAACTGAAGAAAAAGCTTCTGGCATGGGTGGCAGAACTGCCCAAGGACTACGAAAAGGGCGAAGGAGAGAAGGCAGGGAAGAAGCAGCGGAAAAACAAGCGGAAGTAGGAAAAACAGCTGGTTCCCTGACTTCTAGATGAAGTGGGGTGCCATGCGGCGCCAGTAATAGCCCTGGTGGGCCCGGTCGCACCAGTAGTGGAGGCGGTTCCACACTCCCTTGTCCCAGAGGATCTGGCTCAGGTGTTCGTTGTTTTCCTTGAAGGGATCGTCCACCCCGATCACCAGGGTGATGTCCATCTGCCGGAGGTGCTTCAGTTGATCCTCATCTTCCAGGTTCGGAAGGTAGTGCGTCGGCGTGTGGAAATAGAATTTCTCGTCGTAGTAGCCGCCAAAGAGGTCGTGGAAGCATTCCACTTCGAGTGTCAGGTCGAAGCGGCCTGAAAAGGAGACCAGTTTCTGGAAGAGGTGTGGATGGCGGAAGGCGATGTTGGCGGCATGGAAGCCCCCGAGGCTGCATCCATGGGAAATGACACAGGGATGCGGATTTACCCGATGCATCAGGGGCAGAACCTCACTCAGGATGTAGTCCTCATATTCCATGTGTCGTTGGATCCGTCCGGTGGGATGGGCCCAGAAGCAGTAGAGGCTTTCCTCGTTGACCGAGTCGACGCAGAACAACTGGATGTGGCCTGCCTCTATCTTCGGGCGTAGCACCTCCACCATCCGGAGGTCCTCATATTCGTAGAAGCGCCCCTCCCGGGTGGGGAAGACCAGGACCTTTGCTCCCCTGTGGCCGAAGACCAGCAGTTCCATGTCGCGCCGGAGACTGGGACTCCACCACTTGTGATATTCGCGATTCACCGTTTGTTGGGGAGGTGCTCAGCTAGAGGTGGGAGAAGAACTGGTGGAGCTCCTTGAGCAGGCGTGCGTTTTCCTCTCCTTCCCTGGGATGAGGGTGATGTCCTGCCGTCAGTTGAAAGAGCTGCTTCTCACCCTGAAGTGCATTGAAGACAGCGAACTGTCCGGCCGGGGCGACCATGGGATCATAGAGGGCACAGGCACAGTGTACCGGGATCCGGATGCGGCGGGCTGCCGTGGCGGCATCGTAGTAGGAGAGGGTCTTCTCCGTGGTTCTGGGATGAAAGCGGTGGTAATCCTGTATGGCGGCCCCGCTCCCTGTGGTCGGCAGCTTCAGTCTCAAGGGGTGGTTGCCGAAGCTGGGGACGTTGAAATGGGCCCGTGAGACACGGTCGTCCCAGGCCAGTGCCATGGCTCCAATGCCACCACCGAAACTGATGCCGAGGTAACCGAGATGTCCCTCGACATGGGGAAAGATCCGAAGCATCGCACTGAAGGCCAGCCAGACATCCTCAACGCAGCCTCCGTGTACATAGTGCCTTGGCTTGTCGATGTCGTGCAGCACGTGCCAGCGTGGATCCGAGGAGATGGGCGGGTGTTGGCTGCTGCCCAGTCCCCGTGCACAGGGGAAGAAGAGGGCGGTGTCCTCAAAGGGAAGATGAAAGTCCGGGCCCGTGCGCCCGCCGTAGCCGTGCATCACGACGATTCCTTTTCGAACCCGTCCCGATATGGGAAGGGTCACCCATCCATGAATGGTCACCCCGTCGGTGGAAGTATAGCGCATGTCAAAGACACGCCACCCGTTTTCCTCCCGCCCGGCGTCGGAAAGATTCAGGAGGGTCTGGGTGGCCAGTGCCTTTTCATGGCGGTCCTTCCAGAAGGACTCGTAATCCTCCGGTTCCTCGGGGCTTCCCACCTTCAACAGGGAATCGACATCGTATCCATGACTTGGATCGAAACCATAGGGCGGGGTGGATGGTTTGTTGGTGGCCGGCGCCGACATCGCGGAGAATGAAACGGTATTTTCAACCGTCACTCCAGCGCTGAGATTTGAAGGAAGCCTCTGCATTGGTGATCCCTGCTTTTCGGGATTTGTTGGAACCCGGCTTTTCCCTAGGCTCTGGGCATCTTGCGAGTCATTCCGGAACAACATCGTCGTGCCCAGTCATTGGCCTTCCCAGTGGTCTGTATCCTGGTGCTGTTGTTCCTTTTGCAAACAGGCTGTGGGGGGCGTCCGGGAAATGAACCGGAGACATTGACTGTTTTTGCGGCGGCCAGCCTCAGCGATGTGCTTCTGGAGATAGGACGGGAATTTGAGGAGGTGCAGGGTGTAAAAGCGGTCTTCAATTTTGCCGGTTCCAATGTCCTGGCCAGTCAGATCCTTTCGACCCCGCGGGCGGATATCTTCCTGAGTGCCAGTGAGGCATGGATGGATGAGGTGGAAGAAAAGGAAAGACTGGAGCCGGGCACGAGGGTCTCCTTTCTCTCAAATGCCCTCGTGGTTGTGGCCCATCCCGGGAGTGGATCGACGCTCGGCGGGGCAGGTGGACTCTGCGGCCTCGATTTCAAGAGGCTCGCCATGGGGGATCCGGAATCAGTGCCTGCAGGGCGCTACGCACGTGAGTGGCTGGAGTCGGTTCCCTGTGGGGAAGGCACCCTGTGGGACAGGGTGAAGGACCGGCTTTCGCCGACCTCTGATGTTCGTGGGGCGCTGGCGCAGGTGGAATCGGTCCGGGGCATGGTCGGGGTTGTTTATCGAACGGATCTTTTCAGATTTGCTGACCGGCTGGAAACGCTTCTTGAGATCCCAGCCGACAAGGGTCCCGTCATCAGCTATTCGGCCGCCGTCGTTAAGGGTTCCCGTCAGACGAATTTGGGCCGGCTCTTCCTCGAGTTTCTTCAATCGTATGAGGCATGGATGATTTTCGAGAAGCATGGCTTCTTGAAATCCGGGAAGGAGGAGTCTCGTGGCTGATCCGGCTTCCTCCGTGGCGGGCATTGTTCTCCAGACGCTCCTGTGGTCCGGCCTGGCAACATGTCTGATCCTGGTTCCCGGGGTGCTGATGGCCTATGCACTGGCGCGTTTCGAGTTCCTGGGCAAGAAGGTGATTGCAACCTTGGTGAGCCTGCCTCTGGTGCTCCCGCCCACCGCGGCGGGCTACCTCCTCTTGAGACTTCTGGCGGACGGGGGACCTCTGGGGGGATTGGAGATCCTGCTGACATGGAAGGCGGTGGTGGTGGCCTGTTCATTCATGTCGTTCCCCTTGTTTGTCCGTACTGCCCGGGTGGGATTCGAGGCGGTCGATGTGCGGCTTGAGAGGATGGCCCGTACCTTGGGCATGGGGCCATGGAAGGTGTTCTTTCTGATCACCCTTCCGCTGGCCAGACGTGGGCTGATGGCGGCCGGGATCCTCGGTTTTACGCGGGCCCTTGGGGAATTCGGAGCCACCATCGTCATTGCCGGCAACATTCCCGGCCAGACCCGGACGCTTTCCACTGCCATCTACTCGGCCCAGCAGGGAGGGAATGAGGCGTTGGCGAATGGGTTGCTGGTGGTTGCCCTCCTGATCGGCTTCGGTGCGGTTCTCCTCACCGAATACCTGACGCAACCGGGGCGTCCCGCAGGAAAGGAGGGATCCCGATGAGTCATCGCCGGGACGGAATCGAACTGAACCTCACCCTGAAACAGGAGGGATTCGAACTCCGTGTGGAGCACCAGACGGATGCCCGGGTGCTTGGGGTCTTTGGACCTTCCGGTTCCGGCAAGACCACCCTCCTGGAATCCATCGCCGGACTGCGAGCTGGAGTCGGGGGAAGACTGCTTGTTGACGGAAATCTTTGGCTGGATTCCGGGTCGGGCGTCTGCCTGCCACCGGAGCAGCGCAGGGTCGGCTATGTCCCGCAGGATCATCTGCTTTTTCCCCACTGGTCGGTCAGGAGGAATCTGCTTTCGGGATCGGAGAGG
>CAZKNW010000203.1:0-7477 GCA_964554035.1 uncultured Verrucomicrobiota bacterium | reverse complement strand
CTGGGCAAGATCGCCCCGCGTTTTCTGGACCTTCCCGATATCCAGTTTCTGGATTCCCGCATGAACGAATCCCAACAGCAGGCCATCAGGTTTGCCTTGTCGGCCCAGGACGTCGGGGTGATTCATGGACCGCCCGGCACGGGAAAGACACGCACCCTCGTGGAACTTGTCCGACAATCGATCAATCAGGGCAGAAAGGTGCTGGTCTGTGCACCAAGCAACCTGGGCGTCGACAACCTCTTCGAACGACTTCTGGACCGCGGCGTCAAGGCGGTCCGTATCGGCCACGTTGCCCGGGTCCTTCCAAGCCTGAGAGAGCACACGCTTTCCGCACTGGTCCCCAAGCATCGGGATGTGCGCCAGATCAAGAAGCTACGCATGGAGGCGGCCGACCTCTTCCGTAAATCCGACAAGCCTGCCAAGGGGCTCGACAAGCGCGCTCGGCAGGAAATGCGGGATGAGGCGAAGGCACTTCAGTCGGATGCGCGTGAGATGGAGACCGACATCGCCCAGGAAATCCTCGACGAAGCAGAGGTCATCTGCGCAACCAACACCGGTATCTCCTCGGATCTGCTAGGGGCCCGACGCTTCGACCTCGTGGTCATTGACGAAGCCTGCCAATGCAGCGAACCCTCCTGCTGGATCCCCCTGCTCAGGGCGGATCGACTGATTCTTGCCGGCGATCATTGCCAGCTACCGCCCACTGTCATATCACAGGAAGCAGCCAATGAAGGATTCGATGTCAGCCTTCAGGAGCGACTCGTGAAGCTCTACGGCGACCAGGTATGCAAGCCCCTGACGGTGCAGTATCGAATGCACGAGGACATCATGAAATACTCCTCCTCGGTCTTTTATGAGGACAGGCTTCAGGCGGATGAAAGCGTTGTGGGGCACCTTCTCAAGGATCTGGCAGAGGTCCGTGAGGATGAACTCACCGCCATGGCTGTGCGCTTCATTGACACCTCTGGATCGGGCTTTGAAGAGGAACGGGAAATGGAAGGCAGCAGCCTCTTCAACGCGGAGGAGGCCGAGTTGGCCATCAAGAAGTCGGAAGATCTCATGGCCCTAGGGGTGCAACCGCAAGACATCGCGATCATTACTCCCTACACTGCCCAGGTACGCAAACTCGAGGAAGCGCGTAGAAATGATGCCGTGGAAACCGGAAGTATTGATGGATTCCAGGGACGGGAGAAGGAAGCCATCATCATCTCATTGGTCCGCTGCAACACGAATAACGAAATCGGATTCCTGAGCGACACCCGGCGCATGAACGTCGCCCTGACAAGGGCCCGAAGAAAACTCATCGTCATCGGCGACAGCGCCACCATTTCAGGCCATCCCTTCTACGCCGGTCTCCTAGAACACTTCGACACCATTGACGCCTACCGCGGCGTCTGGGATGAGTAAGATGAGGTAGGGCTCGTCGCTCCGCGCAAGCCTCTACTGAGGACGGACAATCGATCGTCGAAGTGCGCATGAAACCCATGCCCGGGCGCTCACGGAGTGATTGCCCCGCCCTCACTGCAGAAAGCTGTGGGCCTTCTGAATCTGTGGTATCTCCTACTTCCCTCCAGCCAACCAACCACCAGGCTGTTTCGTAGCAGTACTCTGGGTCTCATCGAACCACTCCTTGAGTTTCTTCAAAAGCTCGGCGGTCTTGTCTGGATGTTTTCCGGAGAGGTCAGTCTTTTCCGAAGGATCCTGATCCAGCCGAAACAGCTGCACGCGCTCGTTCTCAAAGGTTCCCGGTTTCGCCTTGGGATGGGTGACCACCAACTTCCATGGACCTTCCCGCATCGCCTCACTTCGTGATCCGTTGTTTCCCATCGATGCCCAATACAATGGCCGCGCTTCAGGAGCCTCACCCCGCAGGAGCAAACCTGAAAGATCCACACCATCGAGAGGCCTTGCCTTGGGGACCTTCACTCCAGCAAGTGAAAGCAGCGTCGGCATGACATCAAGGGTGATCGTTGGGGCGTTATTTTCCGTGCCAGGCTGAATCATCCCTGGCCACCAACCGATGAAGGGCACCTTGTGTCCGCCCTCATAGACACTTCCCTTGTTGCCACGAAGCTTCGGGCTCCCACTCGGAAAGTCGCGGGCGGCTCCATTATCCGAGAAGAAGAGGACCAGGGTGTTGTCCGCGATACCGAGTTTCTCCAGCTTCTCACGGATCATCCCGACACCTTCATCAATGGGGAGCGTCATTCCCTTGTATTTTTCGATGCGCTCTGCTTCGCCCGCTGGCTTCCAACGCGTCCATCCATTCTCCTCGGTCCGGCGTATCGGGTCATTGCGCACCTGGACAGGATTGTGGATCGCCAGATGCGCCACGTAGAGGCAGAAGGGCTTGTCCTGGTTGCGGTCAATGAAGTCGACGGAATACTGGTTGATCAGATCCGTCGCATAGCCTTGTTCGTGGGTCTCCTTCCGGCCATGCCACCAGTCATGCTTCTCGTGATCGCCCACATGGCTGATGAAGTCGATGTTCCCACTGTGGTAACCGATGAATTCATCGAAGCCATGGTTCTGTGGATGATAGTCCTTGGAGTTGTGGGGATACCCCTGATGCCACTTGCCAATGATGCCTGTGGCATACCCCGCCTTCGTCAGCAGCTCGGCGAAGGTGTTCTCCCGCTTCTTCAAGCCCTTGCGATGTTCCGGGTGATTGGCATACGGATGAATCACCGCCTCAATCCCCGCCCGCTGCTGATAGCGACCGGTCAAAAGGCCGGCTCGTGTTGGAGAACAAACCGTGCCCGAAGAATGGAAGTCCGTGAGCCGCATCCCTTCCCTCGCCAACCGGTCGATCTCGGGTGTCTTGAAATAGGGATTCCCAAAGCAACTCACACCCTCATAGCCCATGTCATCCACCATGATGACAACAAAATTGGGCTTTCGCTTCTCAGCCGACTGCAGAGGGCTCAGCCCGATGACGACAAGACACAGACAGACGACCAATCGAAAAGCATGGAGGAGCATTCGTGGATCACATCAACACCCAAGTCTCCTTTCAAGCAAAGTTCCCACCAGAGGACTAATTCAGTGGCGTCCCGACCTTTCCCTTTGGCAAGACAAACTCTCCGAAGGGCCGCTCTTCAAACTTCAACAGGGCGTCAGTGAGGCGCTTCTTCATCTGTTCCGTGACATCGGGGTGGTCCGTGTAGACGTTGATTGTCTCCTCACGGTCTTTGTTGAGGTCATAAAGCTGGTCCGCTTCAAAGTAGTGCGGATTCTTGGCGGCGGCATGATGTCCGAGGTGTCCATTTCGCGTAAGGTAGGGCTGTTTCAGTTTCTCTCCCTGGAAGCCATTGAACAGCTTGCCCGCGTCGATCTTCTTCTGAACCTCTTCCGGGTAACGGACCGCAATGTATTTCCAGTCCTTGGTCTTCACCGCACGTGAATGGCCCAACTCGGCAAACAGAACGTCGCGGATGGGAGCCTGGTTTCCATACAGCACAGGCTTGAAACTCAATCCATCCATCTCGTAATCCTCCGGAGGCTGAATCCCGCACACCTCCATCAAGGTGGGAGCAAGGTCAATATTCGCGACAATGCCATCATAGCGACTCCCCGGAGCGATAGTGCCCTTCCACTGGATCACCATGGGAACACGCATGCCAAAATCATGAAGTGTCGCCTTTCCATGCCGCCATGAACCGTGATCCGAGACAAAGATGATCATCGTGTCCTCCTCCAGTCCAAGGGACTTTACCTTGTCGAGAATGGCACCCACTCCATCGTCCAGCCAGAGCGCATAGGCATCCCGATCCTTGAAGCCCGCCTTCCGGTTGCGCTCCAGTACCCTCTTCCGACTGGGCATCACATCAAACCCTTCCTCGACAAATCCTTCGCCGGTCATCCTCGGATCCGCATCCAGAGAAAACTTGTTCACCCAGGGAGCTGGTCCGTGGTGAAGCGTCGTCGAGAAATACAGGAAGAAGGGCTTCTCCTTGCTTTCGTCCATGAAGGTCAGTGCCTTGTCGACCGTCCATTCCAGATTGTGAACGTTGAGCGCGTCGCAACCAAGTTCCTTGAGGTTGGCGGCATAGACACCATCGGCATAATCGAATCCATACTTCCTGATCTCATCACACCAGCGTTGATGGTTGCGTCGCATCTTCGCATTCACCTCTGGATCGCTCGGATCGGCATCCTGAGGATAGCTTTCCATCGGATTCCCCGCACCCTTGTTTCCCTTCAGCCAATCATGGCGCACCACATGGGACTTACCGACGAAACCCGTCCTGTAACCATGCTTCTGCAGCACCTTGGCAATGTTCCATCGGTCCGGTTCCAATTCACCAATGTTCTCCACCTGGGTCTGGTCTCCCAGTGGATGCTCCTTCAGGAAGCGCTCCCCTTCACAACGCCCGGCAAAGCGCCCGGTCAGGAACGAGTATCGCGAGGGTGAACACACCGTGGACGTCACATTGAAGTCGGTGAGCAGAAGTCCGTTCTTCACCATCTGGTCCAGTCTCGGAGTATGGACCTTTCCTCCGGCAAAGGCCAACGAGTCCCAACTTTGGTCGTCGGAAATGATGAAGACGATGTTCGGAGCCTTGGCTAGTGCGGAAGCACTGCTCAATACGCTGATAAGAATAAGACTGAGACCGAGTAATCTGTTCATCTGAAATTGTGGTGGTCCCGCCGTCGCAGGATCCCGTCTGCCGGTTATGGGAGCGGCTCGCTCCCTCCGGACACTGGGTTCTTTCCCTGATTATACGACTGCCACGGTCTCGAGGTAACGCAGAAAGGACCGAACATCACGGAATGTCCCGACCAAACAGGGTTGCGACACGGCAAGAATTCAGGCTTCATCCCCGGCCTAACGCTTTATGAAATTGATTCGCTTTGGAAACCCGGGAGAAGAAAAGCCCGGTCTGATTCTTGAGGATGGACGACGCATCGACGCCAGTGGCTTCGGTGAGGACTACGACGAAAACTTCCTTGGCACAGGTGGCCTCCAGCGACTGGAGGAATGGGCGGCCAGCAATGCTTCGAGCGCACCTTCCATCGAGGACTCAGTTCGCCTTGGTCCACCAATCGCACGCCCCAGCAAGATTGTCTGCGTCGGTCTCAACTACGCCGATCATGCCAAGGAGTCCGGAGCCGAGATCCCCAAGGAACCCATCCTCTTCTTCAAGGCCACTAGTTCCTTGGTCGGACCCAACGACGATCTCCTGATTCCACGGAATTCCAGCAAGACCGACTGGGAGGTAGAACTGGCGGTCATCATCGGTAGGAAGGCAAGCTACGTCAGTGAGGCCGACGCCTTGGATCATGTCGCCGGATACGCCCTGCACAATGACTACAGCGAACGCGAATGGCAGCTGGAACGAGGTGGCCAGTGGGTCAAGGGCAAGAGCTGCGACACATTTGCCCCCCTCGGTCCTTTCCTCGCCACACCGGATGAGATCGGCGACGTCGACAACCTGAACCTCTGGCTCAAGGTCAATGGCAAGGAGATGCAAAACAGCAGCACGGCCCAGATGGTCTTCGACGTCCCCCAACTGATCAGCTACATCAGTCAGTTCATGTCCCTGCTGCCCGGCGACGTCATCAGCACCGGCACCCCTCCCGGCGTTGGGCTGGGCATCAAGCCCGAGCCCATCTACCTCAAGGCCGGCGACTCCATCGAGCTGGGAATCGAAGGACTGGGAGAACAGAAGCAGACGGCCAAACAGGCCTGATTTGGTTTAATCCACTTTTCCGAAGAATCCTGTTGCAGGAACTTTGGACTGCATATATCGTAAGATCACGATATTTAGATATTATGAGTTCAAAGACGCAACATTACCTGGATATGGAAGCCTTCGGGCAGGCGGCCAGCTGCCTTAAGACACTGGCGCATCCTGTCCGGTTGAAGATCGTCCAGATGTTGCTCAATGACCGTTATACGGTCGGCGAACTTGCCGAGGCCTGCACGATCCAGAGCCACATTGCCTCCGAGCACCTGCGACTGATGAAGCTCTGCGGTTTTGTTGCCCCCGAGAAGGAAGGCCGGAAAACCTTCTATCGCATCACCGAGCCCCATCTTCAGGACATCATGCAGTGCATCGAGAGCAGATTTGGGTGAGCAAAAATTTTTACCTCCATATATCGTCATATCGTAATTTCTCGATCTTTATAAAACAGAACACAAGAATTCATGAAAACCATCCCATCCAAGCTCCTCGTTCCGCTCCTCCTGATCTTGACCTCAGCCAGCGCCCTTTCGCAGGGAATGCCGGTTGAAAACCGGGAAGCCATCCACAAGCTTTTCGACAACCACAGGGCCATCACCCGTGAGTTCAAGATGACCGAGAAGGGCTATGAGGCCACCACCGAGTCCAAAGACCCTGAGGTTGCGCGGGCCATTAAGCGCCATGTCAACCAGATGAGCGAACGTCTGGAGTCAGGCCTCATGGTCCGCAGATGGGATCCTGCCTTTGAGGAATACGTGGCCTACTACGACCAGATGGACCACAAGTTCCAACCCACCCAGAAGGGAATCCGAGTCGTGGTGCAAGGTCGCAACCCCAAGGCCGTCAAGGTTGCCCAGAACCATGCAAAGGTCCTCGCCGCCTTCATCCAGCACGGTTGGGACGAGCATGACAAAGCCCATGCCAAAGCCGCTTCCGGCACAACCACGGATCTGGCCGCCATCCAGAAATCCTGCTGCATGAAGGGAGGTCCCGAAGGCGCAGCTTGCAGGAAGCCAACTAGCGAAGGTCAAGGCCAAGCCAAGGCCTGTTGTCAAAAGGAAGGCGGCGATTGCAAGTCTGACAAGGCTCCAACGGTCACCCGATAGCCCGTTTCGAAATCACAACCTCATCCCCACAAAAGACATGAAAGTGGAAAATGCCATTCGAATTCTCGCAGGAACCATGGTGCTGATAGGTGTCGCACTCTCCAGGTCGGTTCACCCCAACTGGATCTGGTTGACCGTCTTTGTCGGATTCAATCTCATCCAATCCGCCTTCACTGGTTTCTGTCCTGCCGAAATGGTTTTTCGTAAAATGGGTCTCAAAGACGCTTCCACCTGTTCCCTGGAAGCCCACCACTAAGTCCAAGTTTTCAGGAATCTCCCATGAGCGTAGCCCGCACGATCACGAACCGATACCAGGATTTCCATCTCCTTGAGGTCGGAAAAACCACGAGTCACCCCGAGAAGCGTGGCCCCTTCATGATCGTTCAAACCGGCAGCGCCCCAGGAGACCCAGAAGTCCGCGAATGCACCTTTGCGCTGACTCGGAAGGGAACATGGATCCATTGTTTCATCTTCTTCCTGATGCCCAAAAACATCCGCCGCGAGGTTGCCGTCTTCGAGACGGTTCCCGAGACCATGGAACTTGCGGAATCCCTGACCGGTAAGCCGGTCGTGGAAACCATGACCTCCCTGCCCTCCCTGCTTCAGGGAGCCGGGTTCCATCCGGCCGACGACGACCCCGCCGTGGCCACATTGATGGATGAATTGAAGAAGCGCCATCCAAGG
>CAZKNW010000202.1:0-7483 GCA_964554035.1 uncultured Verrucomicrobiota bacterium | reverse complement strand
GATGTTGGCCACACAGCCGTTCTTGAACTTCAGCCGGGCGTTGGCGATGTCCTCGGATTCGCTGAGCACCGGGATGCCGACCGCGTCCACCGATTCGACCGGGGAATCCACAAAGGCCAGGATGACGTCGATGTCGTGGATCATCAGGTCCAAAACGACACCGATGTCGGTGCTGCGGGCGGGGAAGGGCGAGAGTCGATGGGCCTCGATGAACTTGGGCTGGGATGCCGCCTTCTGGAGATAGGCGTAAACGGGATTGAAGCGCTCCACATGTCCTACCTGGAGAGCCAGTTGCCTTGACTCCGCGAGATCGACCAGTTCGCCAGCCTGCTCGGTGGTTTCGGTCATGGGCTTCTCGACCAGGACGTGCTTGCCTGCCTCGAGAAGCCTTTTTGCGATGTCGAAATGGGTGATCGTGGGCGTCACGACGCTGAAGGCGTCTGCGGATGCGATCAGTTCGTCGAAGTCGGAGAAGGCCTTTCCGCCGGTGCGGGAGACCACTTCCTCCGCGCGGCTTTGATCCTTGTCGAAGACGCCTACAAACTGGATGTGTCCGTCGGAATCGAGTTCCTTGTGGATGCGTGCATGGTGTTGTCCTAGGGCACCGGTGCCGATGACAGCGGTTTTGATGATGTCGACCACGGCCCTTGTATAGAGGTGGACCCTTCAAGAGGAAAGCAAGATGGTCAGGACCAGGGTTTTGACCGGATTTGAGAATGTGGCTTGCTGTTGTGGGTGTGAGGGTCTTAGCTCTTGCCTGTTCCCTATGGCTAAGCTTCTGGAATCAGTAAAGTGGGGCATGTTGGACTGCGTCAGTGGCGCGTTCACCATGGTGGAGACGTTTCCCTTCAAGGTCGGTTCCGGCAAGGAGGTGCAACTGGACCTGGGTGGTGACGGGGATTCGCTCGATCTTGAGCTCATCAGGACCTCCAGCGGCATCTCCCTGACCAGCCGCTCGAGGGAAAAGGATCTCGTCGTAAATGGAGAACAGGTTCATTTCGTCGAGCTGAAGCCGATGAAGGACTATTCGGTGAAGCTGGGTTCCCATTTCTTCGCGATCCGTGGACAGCGGAAGGTGCAGGCCTGGCCGGGTTCCGTGGACGTGAAGCAGTGGTCGCTCCTCGACTCGATGACGGAGGCGACGGATGGTCCGCTGCCTCCCGGGGAACTCATCAAGGTGGCGAGGGAGAAGGAGCGGCACAGGCGCTCGAATGTGCGCCCCCACGGACTGGAGAGCGGCTTCCTCTTGTTTCACCTCTGGGATGAACTGGAGGAGAAGGAACCTGCCGAGGTGGAGGACAATACCCGTGAGGCGACGGTCTTCATCGGTGAGGATGGTTCACTGGTGCCTGTCTTTCTTGAGGATGAGGAGGAACAGAAGGTGGCGGATTCCCCGGATGCCCATGCCAGGCTTTCCGCGGATGCCAAGGGACGCTTCCTTTGTCCTCACTGTTGGGGACGCTTCGACGAAGGTGACATCCTTCACATTGCCGTCCATGAGGGACTCAGGGGAGATCCCATTCTCGGCCCGGCTGAGATGCGGCGCTTCCTTCCCATGCGTTTTGACGATGATGGCCTGGCATTGGATGGACAGGGATTGCCCTGTCTGGAGATGGCCTGTCCGCATTGTCGCCTTCGTCTGCCCCGCGACTTCATCCGGATTCCCCACAAGAGTTTTTCGCTCGTTGGCGATGTCGGTTCTGGAAAGACCACGTTGCTGGCCGCCATGAGTCACTTTCTCCCCATGAGCCTGAAGGGGAAGGGGGTGAGGTTTCATGGACAGGACCGTTACCGTAACCGGGACATCAAGGAATTGAGCACGGCCCTTTACTCAGGTGAGTCGGATCAGCCCGTCGAACTGGTTTCCACCACTGTGGATGGAGCGCACTATCAGGCGGTTTCCAAGGCGGGACGGAGGCTTCGGCTTCCACAGCCCTTCATCTTCCGGGCCGAGAAGATCGGAGGAAGTGAAGAGGCTTCCCTCGTGATCTACGACCCGGCTGGAGATGACTACGTCCATGAGTCTGGTGATTCGGCGGAGTTGTCCGAGCATGTGGCCCATGCTGACGGGATCGTCTTCCTGGTGGACCCGCTTCGATGCGGGGGGATCCGCAAGAAGCTTGGATTGAAGCCACCTGGGGGGGACATGGGAGATGATCGCCACGGCAGCATGCTCGACAGTGTCCGCCAGCGCATCCAGCGGAAGAAGCGCAGGGGGGACACCACCGATGTCCCGATGGCGGTGGTTCTTCAACATTCGGACCTTTGGCGGGGTGCGGTGAGTGGTGATCTCAAGGAATGGCTTGCCGGCGTGGAGCCGGAGCTGATTTCAGCACTGGAGACCACCAGCAGTCGACTCGCCTTCTTTGGTTGCTCATTGGTCGGTTACGATCCACCGGAGCGGATCGATCCCGCCAAAGTGAAGCCGGATGGCGTTGCGGCTCCCTTTGAATGGTTGATGCAGCAGGGCGGGATGTCCTGGATCAGCGAGGGAGGAGAGGCCTGATGAACCTGGAAGAAATCAAACGATTGGTGCAGCAGATCCGCGGGTTGATGGACAGTCCCCGTCGGCAGTTCCAGGAGGCGAGGCTTGCCCGGGAATACACCGAGGTCTGCAACAAGGTGAACCTCAGGCTCCAGCAGGTGAATACCCTCCTGCAGGGAGAGGACGTCCTCAAGGCGCTGCAGTTGACGGAGGCCAAGCCCGGGCTCCTGGAGTTGATCAGCGTCCTCGAGTTCGAGGGCGCCCCGCGCTGGAGGAAACTCTGTGACGAACGAGGGTATCCCTCTCCACCCAGGTTCAGCGATGATCATGTCAGTCGGGTCACCGAGGAATACACCCGCGAGGTGGATGTGCACCATCCGCTCTACCGGGAGTATCGCAAGGCGGAGATGCAGGGGAAGGATGTGCGTGCCCTTGTGATCCTGCGGTTGATCCATCGGATCGCACCGGATGACCGCGGGGCCTCCTCCGAGGCGGCCCGGCTTGAAAGGAAGATCTCGGCGAAGCGGCTTGCCATCCTACGTGAAGCTGTGGGCGGCGGTGACCATGACACCGTCTGCAGGCTGGTGGATGAACTGGAGAGCCTTGAATTCTCCCTCGGCGGTGACCTGCCGCTCTGGCAGAAGGCCCAGGCCATCCGGATCCAGGCCGGATTGAAGAAGATCCGTGAATGGAAGGAGAAGAAGGAATGGCGTGATGTTCGTGACGAGGCGGCTTTTCTCGAGAACCTGAGATCACGCTTCCAGGTCGAACTGGACCGGGAAACCTCACGTGAACTCACCGATGCCACCGAGTGGGCAAAGGACGCGGAAGAGGCCCACCGGGAGGAACGTCGTTTCCAGAAGGCCCTTGGCGATCTTCAACACCTGCTCAACGTCTGTGAGGAGAAATACCTTTCGGTCCGCAAGCGGCCCCTGGCCGAGCTTCGCTTTGATTACGAACTGCTCGCTCGCAAGTGGCAGGAGGTCCAGCGTTATGAACGCACATTGGACGAGGAGGTTGAGGAGCGTTTCGACAAGTATTACCGCCTTCTTCGATACCAGGTCCGGCAAAGGGAACGGAACAACATGCTCGTATATGCGGGTTGTGCCGTCGCCTTTGTGGCGATCCTTGTGGTGGCGGTTCTCCTGGTTCAGGCCCACCGGAGGGCGATCGAGCTGTCCGAACAGCTGGACCGGCTGGGACGGGGAAGGCAGGTGGTGGCCACGGAGCAGTACCTGACCCTCATCTCCACCAACGATGCCAAGCTGACCAACATTCCCACCCTTTCGCGGGCGATCGAATCCGCGGAGCAGTTTGTGGCCCGTGAACATTCCCGACGGGACCTGGCCCTGCAGAAGATCGACTGGCTCCTGCAGCAGAGCGAGAACCGCTTCATCGAGCTGGCGCCCGAGCAGTATCAGCAGAGGCTGGCCGAGGTTGAGGAGGTGGGAACCTCGCTGGCCGAGGACTATCAGGATGACCTTGCCGAGAAGGTGACTCTGTTCCGGGCCAATTGGGATGGTTTCCTCTTCGACGAGAAAAAGGCCCGGACGGAGCGCTTTGAGAAGGAGCTGGTGGCCCTGGAAGAGGTTGCCGAAAAGCAGCTGGGCAACAACCAGCCGGTGAACACCGTGGAGAAGGGGCTTCAGGCGATCGAGACGCGACTTCCTGTGCTGGACGCCCTGGCCAGTCCCGCCCTGGATGTGCTGAAGGTCAGCGAGCAGGTGCTCTTCCGTTATCAGGCGCTGCGCCAGCGCTTTGACCTGATGAAGGGCAAGGTGGAGGAATGGCAGTCCATCGCCAAGCAGTTGAAGAATCCGGAGTCCCTGTCGGCCTACGTGGGAAGCCTGGGTTCCTTCCAGTCGAATGACTTTGCAAACCCAAACCAGTTGAGAAAGGCCCGCGAGATCACGACGCTCCGCCCGACCAATGAGAAGCTGGTGGAGAGTCTCGTCACCTTTGAAAGCGCCGCACTGCGGGATGCCGTGACCTCAGGTCCCCAACCCCGCTTTCAGCCCGAATCCTTTTCGGGGGCGGAACGCCGGCTCATGGATTCCCTTAATTCCGATCCCTATCTCCATGAGGTGAAGCGCTTCGAGCTGACCGAGGTCGCCCGCAAGGATGGCGATCCCCTCAAGAAGCGTGAGGTCTATGTGCGTGGCCAGCTCGAACGTGACAAGTTTGGTCGCCTCAAGGGCATGGTCTACGATCCGAGCACTTCCGCCGATGCCATGAACTTCGAGGAGAAGCAGTTTGCGCCTGCAGACTTTGAACTGCTGGACCTGGGCGACCTGAAGGAGTTTGCCTTCTTCAAGGACTCCGGCCTTGCGAAGGTGACTGATGGATCGGCCGACAATCTGTCGGCATCGCTGCTTTCCATCGTGGACCGGCTGCACCGGGAGACCACGCTCACCCCGGCCTTCCGGGTTTATGTCCTTCATAAGCTGGTTCTCATGGCGGATGCCAGACCGGCGGAATGGGCCTGGGTCTGGGCACCTTCGGCGAAGGGCCTGCTGCGGCAGCTGGATGAGCTTGGGGCAGGTGAGGTGAAGTCGGGTGACTGGCTGGTGCCGAGACGGAACACTGAGGTTTCCGAACGCCTCAAACCCTACTTCACCAAGGCGGCGGCCCTGGACCTGACCCGCGAGGTGGACTTCCTGTTCCAGCTCACGCAGCGCGCGGCCCGGGATGGCTTTGAGTTCGTGGGCTACGTGGATCCCGAGAAGCTTCTGCCCAGTGCCGTATCGAAGGCCCCGGCCAACCAGGTCGACCTATGGGGCTGGTCGGGCGAGACCAAGAAGCCGGCCAGGCTTTTTGAGTTTGATGCGGATGCCGGTGCCTTCAAGGCGGTGCGTAGGCCACTGGCCTTTTCACCCCTGTTCATCGTGCCCGCCGACCGGGAGAAGACCATCCGCATTGCTGCGGACTCGGTCGGCTACAACACCGATTCGATGAACCGGTCGATCCTGCCAAGGCTCTTTACCGAGCAGTAGCCTCCCTTGCATGAGTGATGAACGATACATGATCCGCTGGCGCGGTCAGGAGTCCGGCCCCTTCTCCGTGGAGGAGATCCGGGACCGGCTCGACTCGCTGGAGATCGGTGTCTGGCATGAGGTGCACCACGAAGGGAAGTGGAGGCAGGTGGAGGCCTTCCTCAGGATCATGGATGGTACCGTGGGTGGTACCGGTTCCGTGACCCGTCCGTCCCGGCAGGATGTGGCGGGCGAAGCGGAGGAGGACGGCAAGAGGCGAAAGGCAGGCTGGGGTTCGGGACGTTCCTTCAGGATGCTTTATGCCTTCCTGGGAATCGTGGGCGGTCCGCTGGGTGTGCACAATTTTTACATCCGCCGCTGGCCCTTTGGTGTGGGACAGCTGGCGCTGACCGGGTTGGCATGGAAGTTCGGGTGGCCTTTGATCATCCCCTTCCTCTGGGCCTACCTGGAGGTGATCATCATCTGGCAGGATGCAGAAGGACGTGGAATGATTTGAAATTGCTATGAAGGAAGAAATCGATTTGACCCAGGGAAGGAGCCGCAAGTCCAAGGGGCCGGTGGCGGAGCCCGTGCCCGGTGCCCCCTCCCATCTCAGCTGGATGGAGGAGGACATTGAGAACCGCTTTGGATTCTTCAAGGGCGGCCGCTACACGGACGTGAACAAGGTGCTGAGCCTGATCATCGGGTTGATCCTTACGGGCCTCTTCTTTGCGCTCGTGGTGTTCGTGCTGGCACCTCGCCCCTCGTTGGCTCCCTTCACCGCGCCGCTGGTCCGTCCCGGAAACACCTTCTTTACCGGGCCCTGTGTGTTCTTTGCCTTCTGGACGCTGGTCATCCTTTTCCTGAAGTGGAAGAAGCTGATCTTCCAGTCCAAGGCCCTCGACCTCAGCGCCATGCCGCAGCAGGCGGACTTTGTCCTGACCGAGGAAACCGCCAAGACGGTCCTGCAGCGCATCCACAACCTGGTCGATCACCCGCGGCACTTCGTCCTCTTCAACCGCATCGAGCGGGCGCTTTCCAACCTCTCCCACCTGGGTGGGGTGACCGAGGTGGCCACGATCATGAAGGGACAGGCGGAGAATGATGAGAACCAGATGGCGTCCAGCTACACCATGATGAATGGCCTGGTCTGGGCCGTGCCGGTCATCGGCTTCATCGGGACGGTGCGTGGTCTCAGTCTCGCCATCGGCAATTTTTCACAGACCCTGCAGGGTGCGGGTGACCTCTCCGCCATCAAGACCAACCTGCAGGGAGTCACAGGCGGTTTGTCCACGGCCTTTGAAACCACCTTTGTGGCGCTGATCCTTGCCCTGATCATCCAGTTGAGCATCACCTTCATGCAGCAGAAGGAGGCGGCCTTCCTGGACGAGTGCAACGACTACTGCCACAGCAATGTGATCTCCAAGCTTCGCAGCATCCTGAAGAAGGAAGGTTGATCGCCCGGCTTTTCCCATGGCCAACACGCTGAGAAACAACAACGCGAAGATCAGTTTCTTTGCCTTCCAGGACATCATCACCGCGGTGACGGGAATCCTGGTGCTGGTGACGCTGATCCTGACCTTGTTCGTGAACAGCCCGGCCTCCATGTGGGATGGGGAAGGTTCCACTGAGGATCCCCTGATGACCCAGTTGCGGGAGATCCAGGCGCAACTCAAGGAGGTGAATGCCGAGAATCGTGCGAGGCAGCTGTTGATGTCGGAAATGACCACAGCTCCCAGTCCTGAGAGACTCGATGCCGAGATGGACACCCTCCGGGCGGACATCAATGCCATCCGCAAGGAACTGGAGGTCGCGAAGCAGAAGCTGATCGAGCAGGAGCTGGATGCCAATATCCTTGCCCGGGAGATGGGCCTGGGCCGCAAGACCGAGGAGACCGTCAAGGTGGAGGAGGTCGTCCAGAAGAACAGCCTGTGGCTGGTGAGGGACTTTGCCCGCGACAGCAAGCAGAACATGCTGGTGGTGCTCGATGCCGATTCCATCCTCGTCCGTCGCTTTGGATCGCCCG
>CAZKNW010000201.1:0-7485 GCA_964554035.1 uncultured Verrucomicrobiota bacterium | reverse complement strand
CGATGACCCAGTTGGCGCAGGACGAGATCATCAATGGCCCGGGTCTCGGTGGGCATGTCCCGGTGCCATACCACGCAGACAAACGCGCGGTTCCCGGCGGTGATCACGCTGGAGAAGCCTCCGTCGTCATTGCTGGGGATGGCCTCGCTTTTCCAGAGAAGGGGAGGTCCATCCTCGCCCCAGGAAGAGGCGAGGGGAACCGATGTGGGAAGGACCCCGTTCCTTTGGGGGCCGCGCCATTGATTCCATTCGCTGGCCTGGGAAGTGATGCCGGATAGGGCAATGGAAAGGAACAGGAGGGATCTCTTCATGATTTGCGGGGATTTTGGTTGGGAAAGGACGGAAAGAAAAGATCCGGCATTCAGTTTCTTCATTGGACTGCCGATGGAGAGACGGACCCTTTTGAAAAGAGGGGTCCCCTTTTTGCCTGCGATGAAGACCCTGACCGTCAAAGCCCAATCCATCGAGGAGGCGCTGGACAAGATCCGCCGCGAATACGGCTCCACCGCCCAGATCCTGAACATCCGCCAAGGCCGTGAAAAGGGTGTCAGCCGCCTGTGGAAGAAGAACTTCATTGAGGTGGTTGCCGCTCAAGGCACCCAATCCAGCGCCAAAGCTGAAGAAACTAACGGAACCCAAGCAGACACGGTTTCTGAAGGGCTGGATCTGGTTGCCGACGAGGATGTGACCGTAGCCTTGGAGGATATTCCCAGTGTTCCGGCTTCCGGTAACTTCAAGGATGTGGCTTCCACTCCGTTCAGGAATGACCGTGGACTGGAGATCATGGCGAAGTCCTCCAGCGTGGAAAGCATCCTCGTGGGGTTCGGGCTGATGCCGATCTACGTTCAACAGATTGCCGATGAGGTGGAGCTGCGTCTCAGTGATCTGAACGAGCGCACTCCTGCACTGATTCTCCGGACCATCCGGGATGTGCTGCTCGGCTACTGGAAACCGGCGCGGCCCGAGCCGTCCCGCAAAGGAGGCAACCTGCACCTGTTGATAGGCCCTCCCGGCTCCGGCAAGACGACCCTTCTCTGCAAGTGGCTGTCCCGCAAGGTCCTGGTAAGCAAGCAGAAGACCCATGTCTGGCGTCTCGATGGGGAAGGACCGAACACCTCGGAGATGGTCAGCATGTATGCCGAGGTTCTGGGGCTGCCGGAAGAACGTCTCTGGAGCGGCCTTCCTGAGGAGCCCTTTGATACCGGGTTCATGGATCTCCCCGGGGTGGATTGGCGTGATTCAAATGCGATTCAGGGACTGAAGCAGCACATTGCCGAGCTTGGGCATCCCACCGTCACCCTGGTTCTGAACGCGGCCTACGAGACCACGCTTCTCATGAACCAGGCCCGCTCCTTCGGAGAACTGCCTGTGGATTCCGTATGCTTTACCCACATGGACGAGATTGCCTCTTCTACAAAGCTCTGGAACTTCGTCCTCGGGACAAACTTTCCGATGCGGTTTCTGGGAGCCGGGCAGAATATTCCGGGTGCCCTGGATGTGGCACGTCCTGAAAAAAAATTTTCCTTTCGTAAACCGCTGAAAACAGGGGGTTTTGCGATTCTTCTCAAGGTGATGAAACGGGCTGGCAAGGGCTCTGCTAAGTGGGATCTCAGTTCGAATGAAGACACTAATGATCATAGGCGGCAGCATCGGATTCCTGATGGGAATCGGCCTGGGAATGGGAAGGTCCAATGACTGGGCCACCATCTTGGTGAGAGCGAGCGTTGCTGCCTGTGTGGCCGGAACACTCTTCAAATGGTGGGCGAAAGTCTGGCTGAAGAGTATTCGGGACGTTCAGGAGGCACGGTTGTCCGACTTCGATGCGCCTGCAACCAACCCTGATAACCAATAGATCCCATCATGACCGCCAAGATCGTAGATTGCCCCGAGACCGAGACGGAAACAGCCGAAGCCTCCATCGAGATGAGCCAACTCTGGAAATGCTACCACTCCGATTCCCCCGGAGGTGCCGTTGAAGAGGAAATCGTCAAGCGCCACCTGCCCCTGGTGAAGACCGTTGTCGGTCGTCTCGCCATGACCCTTCCTCCCCACGTGGACATGGAGGATCTCTACTCGTCCGGACTGGTCGGCCTGCTCAACGCCATCCGGAAGTATGATCCCACCAGCAACGCCTCCTTCGAGAGCTATGCCCGCGTCCGCATTCGTGGATCGGTGATTGATGAACTTCGTCGCCTCGACTGGGTACCGCGCTCCGTTCACAGCAAGGCCCGCAAGGTCAAGGAGGCCATGATGAGGCTGGAGCAGGAGAAGGGCCGCACGCCGACCGAGCGTGAGATGGCCGAGGAACTTGAGATTCCCCTGAACGACTACCGCGATCTCCTGGTGGAGATCAAACCCGCCTCCTTCATCTCGATCGATTCGGTTTCGGGATCCGACGAGGGCGAAGGTGCCTCCTTCGCCGAGACGGTTGCGGACGAACGCCTGGAGAGTCCTGAGGATGGTGCCAGCCGCCGCGAGCTCGCACAGCTGATCGCCGAACAGCTCGAGCAGCTGCCGGAGATGCAGCGCAAGGTGCTCGCACTTTACTACTTTGAGGACCTGCGCCTGCGTGAAATCGCCGAGGTATTCGGCCTCACCGAGTCACGGATCTGTCAGATCCATGCCCAGGCGATCACTTCGATCAAGGCCTACCTGAAGCGGCACGATGCCGTGGCCATCTGATTTTTTACCACTCCGGCGAAGGGAATTGCCGGAGGGCCACTCAAGAACCCAGTGAAAGTGGCCGACGTACCAAGGGACGTGTTGACCCAGAAACCCAACCGCAACGCAGGGCCCGAAGATGAGAGGCCGACGTTGAATGAACCTGCCTGATTTATGATTGTCATCATTGGCGCCATTATTGTGACCGGCTCCGTGCTGGGTGGATTCACCATGGCGGGCGGCAAGATCGCCTCGCTGATCCATCCCTCCGAGGTCGTGACCATCTGCGGTGCCGCCTTTGGGGCCCTGGTGATCATGGCGCCCAAGAAGGTCCTGATGGACCTTTTCAAGATGTGCCTCTCGACCCTGAAGGGCAGTCCCTACAACAAGGGTGCCTATGAGGATCTGTTGAAGGCCCTTTACGAGCTTTTCCTTCTTGGCCGTCGCAACGGCATGATCGCACTCGAGGAACACGTGATGAATCCTGAGGCCAGTCCGATCTTCAGCAAGTATCCCTCCTTCCTCCACAACCACCATGCGGTCGATTTCCTCTGCAGCGGCCTGCGCCCGATCATTGACGGCAAGATCAAGCCCGACCAGTTGAAGTCCCTGATGGAGATCGAGATGGAGGCCATGGAAGACGAGGCCCATGCCCCTGTGGGGGTGCTACAGAAAACCGGTGACGGATTGCCCGGATTCGGGATCGTGGCCGCCGTGCTGGGTATTGTGATCACGATGGGCTCCATTTCTGGCCCGATCGAGGAGATCGGCCACAAGGTGGGTGCGGCCCTGGTCGGAACCTTCCTGGGAATCCTGGTTTCCTACGGCTATGTGAACCCCCTCACCGTGACCCTCGAGTTTGCCAACACTTCCGAGCATGCCTACATCAAGTGCATCTCCGTGAGCGTGATCGGTTTTGCCAACGGCATGGCTCCCATCATGGCGGTCGAGGTGGCGCGACGAGGGCTTTCCAGCGAGGTCAAGCCGACCGCGGATGAACTGGAGGAGATGTTGAAGTCGCTGAACAACGGATAGGAAGGCTGCTGACGCATGGGAAAGAAGCATGGACATCACGGAGGTGCCTGGAAGGTGGCTTATGCGGACTTTGTGACCGCGATGATGGCCTTCTTCATGGTGCTCTGGCTGACTTCCCAGGATGCCAAGATCAAGGAGGCGATTGAGCGTTCCTTCAGGAATCCCTTTTCCACCCTGACCAAGCAGGCCACCGGCATCGTTCCCAACGAAGAGATGCAGGCGGTCAAGTCCACGGCTGGAAACTTTGATTCCGCCTCCGCGGTTGAGCTGACGATGCTTCGCCGTCTCAACCAGGATCTTCTCAATTCCCTCAAGGCACCTGATTTCGAGGATGAGGAATCTGTGAAGCTGAACCTGAAGGACAACGGACTGCGCATCAGCATCTTCGACCGGACCCAGAAGCCGATCTTCAAGCAGCACACCGAGGAGTTCACCGAGTATGGCACCTGGGTTTTCACGACGCTTGCATGGCAGATCGCACGCTATCCGATGTTTCGGATTGAACTGGAGGGCCACACGGAGGAAATCAACGTTCCTTCGGGTGTCGAATACGACAAGTGGCAGCTCACTGCGGGACGGGCCAATACCGCCAGGAAGCTGCTTCTCCAGCATGGGGTTCGCAAGGAACAGATCGTTCGATTGACGGGATTTGCAGATACCCGGCCCATGGGCAATGAGGATCCCACCTCGGATGTGAACCGTCGGGTGGAGGTCCTCCTGAGCGTCAACACGGGAGCGAGGCCCTGAGATGAGCGACGCCTTCATTCCATTCACCGCAGGCGGACGGCCCGAGATCGAGGAGGGTGATGAAGATTCCGGGAAGGTCCTTTCCAAGGTGATCAGTCCGAAGGAATCGGCAGGCTTCAAGTCGTTCCTTGCGGCCGGATCCGGAACCGGCAAGCGGTCGAAGGTGGAGCTTCACGACGAGGAGGATGAGGAGCATGGCGTTCCCAAGGTAACCCTCCGGCGTGAAGGAAACGTGGTCACCCACATCGAGATTCTCTGTTCCTGCGGTGCGAAGGCGGTCTACGCCTGTGATTACGACGGCGGCGCGACCGGAAAGGTCAGTCCTGCTGAGGTTCCTCCTCAAACTCCTCAATCACAGACTCCTCCTTCAGCGACTCCACAAGTTCCCTGATCGCGGCTTCACGCCTCGATTCCCGGAGCCGGTCGGCGACGTCGTCCTGGACTTCATCAAAAGCCAGCAATCGTGCCGGGCGCTTGTCGGTCACCTTGGCGATGTGGAAACTGCCGTGGGTGGTGAAGACGGGGCTTACCTCTCCGACCTCCATGGAGAAGGTCATCACTTCAAACTCATCCATCAGTTCACCGCGCTTGAACCAGCCCAGATCGATCTCATCGTGCGGCTTGTCGGTGTGTTCCCTGGCAGTGGCATCGAAGTCGGCACCGGCCTTGAGTTCCTCGCGCACCTTGCAGAGTTCCGCAAACATGTCCTCGCGATCCTCCGCCATCCGGACCGACTTGAAGATATGACTGGCGCGGACTTCGGGTGCCGTCATGTAGGCTTCCTTGTTTTCCTCGTAATAGGCCTTCAGGTCCTCCTGGTTGGGAGGCTCGGAAAGAGGACATTTTTCATTCAGGTAACCATCGACCTGCAGGCTGGTGGCGATGTTTTCCCGGATCAGGTCCGACTGGTCGGGAGTGATGCCCATGTTCATGTAGAAGGCTTCCTCGCCCCCGTGTTCCTCCATGAGTTTGGTGAGCGCGGCATCCACGTCTTCTGAAGAAGGTGGTTGGGTGGACTCAAGGGCCTTTTGGGAGATCAGGACACGGGCGATGATGTTGTCCCTGGCGAGGGAGCGGAATTCATCGTCCCTTTCGCAGCAGGAGACGCGTCCGACGCGCTCGTGATGCGCCTTGATCTCGCCGAACTCGTGCTCGATGACGGCATCCTCAATCTGTTCCCCATTGATGACCAGTGGCATGTGGGAGATCATATCCCAACTGGCGCAGGATTAAAGCCTTGCCAGTGCCGGAGGGGGCTTTCATCGTCTTCAAACAAACCAGCCTGCATGAACCTCGACCAGACGACCTTCATTCCCAGGATCAATCCGCGGCGCGGACACTTCGTCCTCCACGGCGTGCGTGGCTCGACCCCTGCGGTGGGAGGGGCCTTCATCCGGCATGGTGGCAACACCTCCTGCCTGGCGGTCTACCATGGCGATGACCTGACCATCTTCGATGCGGGCTCCGGGATCCGCGACCTGGGAAACCTCCTTTCCCAGAAGTCTCCGCGTAAGATCGATCTTTTCATCACCCACACCCACTGGGACCACATCCAGGGCTTTCCCTTCTTTGCGCCCGCCTACCTGGAAGGCTTCGAGATCAATGTCTATGGCTCACCCGCCTTTGGAAAGGACCTGGGTTCCATCATCCAGGGCCAGCTCGACCAGGAATACTTCCCGATGCAGATGGACGACATGAGTGCGACCTTCAACTTCCAGAAGCTGCAGGGGGAAAGCATCGAGGTGGGGGAGTGCAGTGTGACCTGGCATAAGGCCTTTCATCCGGGCATGACGGTTGGCTACAAGATCCTTGTAGGGAACAAGAGGCTGGCGTGGATTCCCGACAATGAGTTCCTCAAGGGCTGGGTCGGCGATCCGAAAAGGCTGACACTGGATCATCCGGATGTGGAGCCCTACCGGAGCTTCATCGACTTCATCAGTGACGTGGATGTCCTCATCCATGAAGCGCAATACACCAACGAGGAATATCCCACCAAGATTGGCTGGGGACATTCCTGCCTCTCCAATGCCTGTGCCATGATCAAACTGGCCGGCGTCAAGCAGTGGATTGTCACCCATCACGACCCCAGCCACACGGATGCCTTTCTCGAGGTGAAGCTCGGCATCACCAAGCAGATCCTTGAGGAGCTGGAGCACGACTGCAACGTCCTCCACGGCTACGAGGGAATGACGGCGTTTCTATAGGGGGGCTGACCGCGGAGTGGTCAACGCGTGTAGCCCCGGTTCGGAATGAATTGGAGCCAAGGGTTCGGATAACCAAGGTTCCCATACTCGTCATAACACCAGGCTCGAAAGCGGGACAAAGCCCCGCACTCCAAGACACTATCGCGCCTTCGGGTATCCATTTGTGAACGAAGCGCCCGGTAGGTTCTGGAGTGCGCTGGTTTCCAGCGCTTTCGGGGTAATGCATTCGGAGGTCAGTGGCTCACTTCGTAGGCGGCAACCTGTATGGAGGTTGGGGTCGGAAAGTAAAGATCGACCGCGGAGTGGTCAACGCATGTAGCCCCGGCGCGGAATGAAATGGAGCCCGGGGTTTGAATGTTCAAGACCATCTCGTCCTGAAGGGACGAACGTGGTGATTCTGGTGTGATTCGAGACTGGCCAATTCATGCAATGACAGCCATCTTGGATTCAGAATCGTTGAGGGATTTCAGAGGTGAATTGCCATTGGTGAACCAATGATCCTTGAACGAGAAATACGTCACCGCTGCAAAGAATGAAAAGTGGCAATAGCGAGGTCTAACGCCATTATGGTTGATGAAATGAATGATTTCAGGCCGTGCTATCGCGGGTTTCTCACCGAGTTAAAAGTATAAACTATTTGTGGAAACGTAACTGTGTCGGTTTTCACTATCTGCAAAATGAAAATATCAAAGAAAATAGCAATCATTGTATTTCTGTTGTTATTGTGTGGTTGTAGTAGTGAACGAGAGAACATCATCCAAAACCAAAGGGAGAAAATTGCCACTTTGGTCAGAGTGGGTGACAATATTCATGAAGCGAAAGAAGTGCTATTGGCTAA
>CAZKNW010000200.1:0-7501 GCA_964554035.1 uncultured Verrucomicrobiota bacterium | reverse complement strand
GTCCTGTGCCTTGAGTCACCACGATCGGCCCCGGATCAACAGTTCCATCTCGCAACCCGACTTTCCCACCTCCTGTGGAACTCATTCCCCGACGAGACGCTTCGGCAACTTGCTAAAGAAGGTCGCCTTTCCGGAGAGGCCCTCGCCCAACAGGTGGATCGAATGATCGTGGACGAACGACTTGGGCGCTTCGTCGAGGACTTCACCTCACAATGGCTGGATCTCGACGAGGTCCGGCGCGACATCCCTGACAACCGTCTTTATCCCGAGTATCGAAAGGACGACTACCTCGTCGCCTCCATGGAAAAGGAAACCCTCCACTATTTTCACGCCATGATCCGGGAGAACCTCCCTGCCTCCGCCGTGGTGGACTCTGATTTCACCTATGTGAATGACCGACTTGCAGAACACTATGGCCTTCCACGCACGCAGGGATCCCACATGAGGAAGGTCGCACTCCCAACATCCAGCCCCTATGGCGGACTGTTGACCCAGGCCTCCATTCTCAAGCTGACCTCGAACGGCACCACGACTTCTCCCGTGATCCGCGGGGCATGGGTCATGAGGAAGATCATGGGCGATCCACCACCGCCGCCTCCCAAGTCCGTACCGGCCATTGAGCCCGACATCCGGGGAGCCTCAACCATTCGCCAACAACTGGAACAGCATACCCGGTCGAAGAGCTGTGCCGGATGCCATGCCCGCTTCGATCCCATTGGTTTTGCCCTCGAGAACTTTGATGTCATGGGAGCGTGGAGGGGCCGATACCGCGGAATGGAGAAGGGAGAAAAGATCACCGGGATCGACCCGGCCGGTCATCCCTTCACCTATTATGTCGGGCCTTTGGTGGAAGCCTCGGGAAAGCTGCTCGATGGACGTAGCTTCCAGGACATCCGTGAACTCAAGTCCCTCCTGATCAAGGATCCACGCAACCTTGCCCGGAACCTTCTGGAACACCTCACGCTCTATGCGACCGGAACACCTGTCAGGTTTTCCGAGAGGCCGGTGATCGAAGAGATCCTTGATGCCACCGAGGAAGACGGGTATCGAATCAGGGATCTCCTCAAGGCCCTGATCTGCAGCACCATCGTCACAGGAAAGCCATCATGAAACCTGCCACCCTTCAACCGATTCATCTGGCAATCCGCCCCGTCAACAGGCGGCGCCTGCTCAAGGGGATCGGTGTCGGCCTCGCACTGCCGATGTTGGAGTGCATGTCTCCAGTTTTCGGGAAGAACGGAAATGAGGAATCCCCGAGAAGAATGCTGCTCATGTCCAACAACCTTGGACTCCTTCCGGATCCTTTTTTCCCGACCACTTCCGGACCAGAATACGCGGCCTCTCCCTACCTGAAGGAACTGGATGGGTACCGAAAGGACTTCACCGTCTTCAGCGGACTTTCCCATCCCGCCGTCAGCGGGGGCCATTCCACCGAGAACTGTTTCCTTACCGGCGCCAAGGACCCAACCGGCAGCGGATTCAGGAACACCATTTCACTCGACCAGTTCGTCGTGGAACAAATGGGACAGAAAACGCGGTTCCCCACCCTGAACCTGGGCGTGAACATAGACCGGGCCAACCGCAGCCTGTCATGGACCCGCGACGGTGTCCTCCTTCCCGCCGAGGACAGGCCATCGGCGGTCTTCAGGAAGATGTTCCTGCAGGGCAACCAACGCGAAATAGAGCTAAGGCTGGCGCGATTGAAGGAACAGGGCAGCATCCTTGATGTCCTGCGAGAGGACCTGACCGGCTTCAGCGGACACCTCGGGGCACGGGATCGGGACCGGATGGACCAGTATTTGACTTCGATCCGGGACCTGGAGTCCCGCCTGCAGGCAGCCGGCGAATGGGAAAGGAAGCCCCGCCCTACCACCGACCTTGAGCCGCCCAAGGACATTGAGGACAAGGCACAGTTTTTCCCAAAACTCGATCTCATGCTCTCCATGGCCACACTCGCCTTGGAAAGTGACTCCACGCGGGTCGTCAATGTGATGATCGATGGCTTTGCCACGCCGGTCTTCAACATCGGCCCTAAGGAGACCTCGCTGACCGGATACCACAACCTCAGCCACCATGGCCAATCACGCCAGAAGCTGGAGCAACTCCGCAAGGTGGACCATCAGCAGATGGGCGTCCTGAAAAGGCTTCTGGATGCCCTGTCCGTCCAGGAAGAGAACGGCGGACGCCTCCTCGACAGCACCATGGTCCTGTTTGGCAGCAATCTCGGAGACGCCAACGTCCACAACAACACCAACCTGCCCATCCTGCTCGCAGGAGGAGGCTTCCAGCATGGCCGGCATCTGGCCTTCGACAAGGACAACAACACCCCGCTCTGCAACCTGTTCGTCTCCATGCTGAGGCAGATGCAGATCGAAACGGAACACTTCGGCAGCAGCACAGGTCCACTCCGAGGCCTCGACTCAAAGGCATGAGCATCCCTGAAACACCCAAGCTTTCATGAATCCGTCTTACCTATCCATTCGCATCCTGGCACCACTCCTCGCGTTCATCGCAATAGTGCCCCGCCCGGCCATCGCCATTGATTTCGAGAAGGAACTCAAGCCCGTCCTCGAGGCCAAGTGCCTGGGCTGTCACAACCCCAATACCAGCAAGGGAGACTTCTCACTCCATGAGCCTTCCGACATGTTGACGAAACTGGTCAACAAGGAAGCCCCCACGGACAGCCGTCTCTACAAGGTGACCTTACCCGGCACAGACGGCTCACGCCCGGAGATGCCCGAGAAGGGAGATCCCCTCACCGACGCCGAAAGGGCCCTGCTCCTCTCGTGGATCGGAGAAGGTGCGGCCTGGCCGGAAGGCCTGATACTCCGCGAGGCCTCCAAGGCCGACACCTCATGGTGGGCGTACCAGCCCTTGAAGACGGCGATTCCTCAAGGACCTGAACCGAATCCCGTGGATCGCTTCGTGTCGGCATCCCTTTCCGAAAAGGGACTCAGGATGAATCCGGATGCGGACCGGAGATCACTGATCCGTCGCGCCTACTACGATCTCATCGGACTTCCCCCCAGTCCCGCTGAGGTGAACGCCTTCGTCCAGGACCCGGATCCGCAGGCATGGGAGAAGCTGATAGATGGTCTTCTCGCCTCACCCCATTACGGAGAGCGCTGGGGCCGTCACTGGCTGGATGTGGTGCGCTTTGGTGAGAGCCGCGGATTCGAACGCAACCTGATCATTGACGACGCCTGGCCCTTCCGCGACTACGTCATCCGATCCATCAACGAGGACAAGCCATTCGACCAGCTGATTCGGGAACATATCGCCGGGGACATCATTGGAAAGGGAGACCCGGAGGTTGAGGTAGGCACGACCTTCCTTGTTGCAGGGCCTTATGACGACGTCGGCAACCAGGACAAGGAGGCCATCGCCCAGATCCGGGCCAACACCCTCGACGAGATCATCAATGCCACCGGAGAGGCCTTCCTCGGAATGACCCTTGGCTGCGCCCGTTGCCACGACCACAAGTTCGACCCCATCAAGCAGGAGGACTACTACAGTCTTTACGCCACCTTTTCAGGAATCCGCCACGGCAGCCGCACCTGGGCCACACCCGAAGACGTCAAGCAGCGCAATGCCAAGCTGGCTCCCTTGAATGCGGAAAAAGCCGCGCTCAACAAGGAACTCCAGAAGATCGAGGCCGCCATCGCCGCCAAGGGCAAGGAGAGGGAAAAGGAACTGAGCGCCAGTTGGACCCGCCCCAAGGTGGATCGTACTGGAACCGAGGAAACCTTTGAACCCGTCGAGGCAAGGTTCCTGCGATTCATCAGTGAAGGCAATGACTCCAGCCCGGGAAACCGGAACTCATTCAACATCGATGAATTCGAGGTCTGGTCGTCAGGTGAAAACCCCCGGAACGTGGCGTTGTCATCCAATGGAGCCAAGGCCACCGGCGCCGCACGAACCATCGAGGACTTTCCCAATGCCTACGGCCCGCAATTGGCGATCGACGGCAGGACCGGTGCCCGCTTCATCGCCACCGGTGGAAACCTCACCATCGAATTCGCGAAGCCGGAAACCATCAACCGGGTGCTTTTCTCCAGTGCCCGGGGCGAGACCGTACCAGGTCACCGTAAGTTCTCCTTTGTCTGCGACTATCGGATCCATGTTTCCATGGACGGCAAGGACTGGACGGAGGTGGCCAACGGATTCGATCGCAAGGTGGTGAGTGGAGCCCACAAGAACCACCGCCTCCGCAGCCTTTCGATCTCACAGGAAGAGCAAAAGGCCATCGCCAAGGTCCGGGCGGACATTGCGGCGGTGGACCAGAAGATCCGGGCCATCCCTCCCTTGCCTACGGTCTGGATTGGCAGCCGCAGTCCCAACGATGCCAAAGGCCCTTTCCACATCTTCATAGGAGGAAGTCCCCAGAAGCCCGGCAAACAGGTCGTGCCCATGAGCCCCTCCACCCTGGGCAAGGTCGCGCCGTCCTACGAGCTCAAGCCGGAGGCGGTAGAGGCGGATCGACGGCTTGAACTCGCCGACTGGATCACCCATCCGGACAATCCTCTGACACCCCGCGTGCTGGCCAACCGGGTCTGGCAGTATCACTTCGGCACCGGGATTGTGGACACACCGAATGACTTCGGATTCATGGGTGGACGCCCCACCCATCCTGAACTCCTCGACTTCCTTGCCCTCGAATTGAAACGCAACGGCTGGCGAATCAAGACGCTGCACAAGCTGATCATGACCTCCAGGGCCTACACCCAGTCCACCGACTGGCATGCCGAGGCGGCACGCGTCGACGGGGATTCCCGCCTGCTCTGGCGTTTTCCGCCCCGGCGCCTTTCCGCTGAGGAAATCCGGGATACGATCCTTTCCGTCGCTGGAGCGCTCGACACCTCAATGGGCGGACCCGGCTTCCGGCTCTACAAGTTCATGAGGGACAATGTCTGCACCTACGAGCCTCTGGATGAACATGGCCCGGCCACCTACCGAAGGGCCGTCTATCACCAGAACGCGCGGGCCTCGGTCGTGGATCTCATGACCGACTTCGACCAACCCGACTGTGCACTCTCCATCCCCAAGCGTGCCGAGACCACGACCCCCCTCCAGGCGCTCACCCTGCTCAACCATGACTTCACCCTCGACATGGCGGAGGCTCTTGCCGCACGGATCGCCGAAGAGGCAACCAAGCCTGAGGAGCAGATACGCGCCGCCTTTGAGATCGCCTACCAGCGCGCACCGTTGGACGAGGAAAAGAAGGTCTCAGGTCAGGTCATCGAAAAGCACGGCCTCCGAGCCCTCTGCCGCGCCATCCTCAACTCCTCCGAACTGATCCACCTGAATTGAGGTTTCCCGCAGATTCAGAAAAGCCACAGATTGAAGATGAAGAACGGAGATCCATTGACCTATCAAGCGATCGGTGGCGCAATGAAGGTTCATTCGGCATTGGGCCCCGGTCTCATCGAAGAATTTTATCATCAGGCCATGTCACAAGAACTGACCGCTGCTGGTATAACATTCGAATCGAAACCGAGACGGGACTTCATCTATCAGGATCAAGTTGCAGATACCTTTGAAGCAGATTTCCTGGTGGAAAACCAATTGATCGTCGAATTGAAGGCGCTATCAGGTGAATTTGCCCAAGAACATTTCAAACAAGTGCTCTGCTACTTGAAATTCTGGAAGCAAAAGACGGGACTCCTTCTGGATTTCGGGAAAGCGAGCCTCTTTCACAAAAGGGTCACTTATACCTCGAGGCATTCGAATTTGTTTGTTCATTCCCAGGGAACGGACAAGTTTTGTGCACTGGAGAATCGAACAATCGATGGAATCCAAAAGTGCCTCAGGGAGATCGGCCTGGGATATCGCAAGACCACTTGGCAGAAGCTTATACAGATCGCGCTTCAGCGAGAAGGCTTGCACACTACTTCGAAGCCTCGAATCAAGATTGCAGGACTTGGACAAACGAACCTCGACTGTATCGTTGTTGAAGGTGACCTGCTCCTCTCGGTCGGCGCTTTGGGAAAAGGGGTGAGTGCTATCGACCGTTCCAGACTCCAAACATGTCTTCGCTGGCTCCAGTTGAATCGAGGACTGTGCTTTCACTTCGGTTCTGCGAAGGCGGAAGTGATGACTATTGAACCTCCAAAGAATAAATCTGCGGCCTTTCTGAATCTGCGGGAAATAAAATCATGATCAACTCCATTCTTAACACGACGCGACGCAGTTTCCTTTCCACGATCCCCGGAGGATTGATGGGGGTGGGATTGACGAGCCTGATGGCTTCCGAGTCCAAGCCGAAAAAGCAGATGGCTCACTTTACCCCCAAGGCCAAGCGCGTCCTCCAGATCTTCTGCCCGGGTGCCGCCTCCCACATGGACCTCTGGGACTACAAGCCCATGCTCTGGAAGATGGATGGCAAGCCCCTGCCCGGTGAGGAGAACATGGTGAGCTTCCAGGGAAAAAATGGTCCGCTCATGAAAAGCCCCTGGGACTTCGTGCCCTGCGGCCAGTCGGGCAAGCACATCTCCAGCATGCTTCCCAACATGGCAAGGCACGTGGACGACATCGCTTTCTTTCACGGCATGCATTCCAAGACCAACACACACGGGCCAGGTTGTGTCTTCGTAAACACAGGGCATCCGACCGAAGGCTTTCCCAGTGCCGGGGCTTGGGTCAGCTATGCGCTCGGCAACATGAACGAGAACCTGCCCACCTACGTGGCGATTCCTGACGTCCGGGGCGAACCACCGAACGGCAAGGCCAACTGGAGCAACGGCTTTCTCCCTGCGCGACACCAGGCCATCGTCATGGCCGCCCACTCACCCATCCGCAACCTCAAGCGCCCCTCTGAGATCAGCGCAAGAGAAGAAACGGACACCCGTTCCCTGCTCAACTTCCTGAACCGTCAACACGCGGCACGGAACCCTTCGGAAAGCGAACTGCAGGCGCGCATCGGGGCCTATGAACTTGCGGGACGCATGCAGATGTCGGCACCCGAAGTCAGCGATTTCGAGTCGGAACCAAACCACATCCACCAGATGTATGGGACGGATTCAGGCAACAGCCTGAAGGCCGCCTATGCACGCAACTGCCTGCTTTCAAGAAGACTTCTGGAACGGGGAGTCCGCTACGTGAATCTCTACTGCTCCTCGCGGGCGAGTGGAGTGGACGGACTCCTGAACTGGGACGCCCACAAGACGCTGAAGCCCGACTACGAGCGTCACTGCCCCATCTTTGACCAGCCGACAGCCGCCCTGCTCACGGACCTCAAACAGCGGGGACTGCTGGACGACACTCTCGTCCTCTGGACCTCCGAGTTCGGACGCATGCCGACCCGACAGGAAGGGACCGCGGGACGAGACCACAACCCTGATGCGTTCACGCTCTGGATGATGGGGGCAGGCGTGAAGGGTGGTACCAGCTACGGGGCCACGGATGAATTCGGAAGAAGGGCCGTGACCGATCGGACCACGATCTGGGAGTTCTATTCCACTGTGCTGCACCTGCTGGGCCTCGATTTCAACCAGCTCAGCTT
>CAZKNW010000199.1:0-7519 GCA_964554035.1 uncultured Verrucomicrobiota bacterium | reverse complement strand
TAGATGCGGATGTGGAATCACGCAAGTGCACAAAAAAAGGCCGGGAAATGATTCCCGGCCCATATCGCAATCTTTTGGGGTACCCGTCCGGGTTCAGGCGCCAGCCCTCTCCTTGGCATCGGCCTTTTCCTTGGCCTGCTGCTCAAGGAAGGCGATGGCCAGGGGATTGGTGGATTCGACGCGCACCCTCAGCTTGGCCTGAATGTCGGTGTGGAGGTTCAGATCCACCTCGTGCTCTCCGAGTTCACGGATGGGCTTCTCGAGGTGAACCTTGCGGCGTTCGAGTTCCACGTCGAACTGGGCCTTCAACTCATCAATGATGTTGTTGGAGCTGACGGAGCCGAAGAGGCGTCCTTCGTCACCGGTCTTGACCTTGATGACAAGGACAAGGGTGCCGACACTCTTGGCGAGTGCCTGCATGGTGGCGAGTTCCTGTGCCTCGCGCTCGGCGCGGCGCTGTTGGAGAACCTCAAGGCGACGCTTGTTGGCACGGTCGAGGGGGACGGCGAATCCCTGGGGGATCAGATAGTTGCGTGCGTATCCGGCTGCGACTTCGACACTGTCGGATTCGGAACCGAGGCCGCTGATGTTCTTGGTAAGAATGACGCTTGTTTTAGCCATGGTAAAAAGGAGTTGTTACTGCGGTTGAAAATCAAAATGGGACATCGTCATCATCCCCTGCGAAAGGTTCTGAAGAGCCGGTGTCTGGTGAGGAAGCCTGAGGCTTTGGAGAGGATGATGTAGGAGCTGCGCTTTGGAAGGGATCGGATCCGCCGTCGCCGCGCTGGCCTCCGGAATCAAGGAAGGTGAACTGCTCAAGCACGACCCTGAGCTGATTCCGTTTCTGGCCTGAATTCTTGTCGTCCCACGAATCCAGCCTGAGGCGTCCCTCGATCATCAATGGCCGGCCCTTCCGCATGTACTGCGCGATGACCTCTGCCTGTCTGCCGAAGGCATCCACATCGACGAAGGTCGTCTCGTCACGGGCCTCTCCGGAATCCGACTTCCATGAACGGTTCATGGCCATTCCAATACGAGCGATGGCGGTCCCCTTCGGGGTGTAGCGCAGTTCGGGATCCCGGGTGAGGTTTCCGATCAGTATGACTCGATTGTAGCTGGCCATGACGGGGCGGGGATGGGTTGGGTCAGGCCGCCTTGACTGCCGGGGCGATCGTGATGATGACGCGATTCACCTCTTTGTTGCGTGCGAAGCGATCGCGGATGCCCTCCACCTTGTCAGGCTCGGCGGTGAAGATGTAGTTGACGTAGTATCCGGATGGCTTGCGCTTGTCGACCACGCGGGCAAACTGCTTGCGATCCATCTTCTGTGTGGTTTCCACCTTGCCGCCAGCGGAGTCGATCTCGCTGGCCACACGGGCGACGGCTTCATCGATGCTGTCTTCGATTGCGACGGTATCCAAAATGAACAGGCCTTCGTAGCGTTTCACTATATTTCCTTAATTCTCAGTCTAGTTGTTCTTGATCAGTCCGTTGTATCGGTTCATTGCCTCGGTTGCTCCGTGACGGATCCAGCATTCTGCCTGTTCCGCTGCGTAAACAAGGACCTTTTCCATGTGACCGGCTTCCTGCTTGGAAAACCTGCCAAGGACATGGCCCGCAATTTCCCTCACCCCGGACCGGGTGCGCCCGATTCCGATCTTCTGTCGGGCAAAATCTTTCGTTCCGAGATGACGTTCGATGGATTCCAGGCCGTGGTGTCCGCCGCTGCTTCCGTTTGCCTTCAGGCGAAGCATGCCCAGGTCGAGGTCCGCATCATCGATGGTGACCAGGAGCGAGCCGGGCTCGAGCTTGTACCAGTTCAGGAGCGGGGCAACAGCCTCGCCACTGGAGTTCATGAACGTCTGAGGCTTGCACAGGATGACCTTGATGTCATCAAGGGCACCGGTGGCCACCTCGGACCGGGAGTGCTTGTCCTTCTCCCATTGGACCTGCATGCGCTGGGCGAGCAGATCCACAAGCATAAATCCTGCGTTGTGCCGGGTTTGGGCATATTGCCTTCCCGGGTTTCCCAATCCGGCTATGAGAACATGGTTGCCCACTTCAAAACCTTGAATGGGAAATCCCGGACGGGTCGCAACCGGTCCGGGACGAAGCCCCCATCAGAGGGCGGTAAATCATTTCTTGGCCGGCGCAGCAGCCTGTTCCTCCTTCTCCTGGGCAGCACGGCTCTTGGAGAGACGGGACTGGGCAACAGAAGCAATGGGAATGCCCGGCTTGCCAAGGTATTTGACACCTTCGATGACCGGCAGGTCGCTGATGTGGAAAGTCTGGCCAAGCCTCAGTTCTGTGACATCGAGGACAACCTTCTCGGGGAGGTTCTTCGGCAGTGCCTCCACCTTGACGAAGTGAAGGACGTGATCGAGGGTGCCACCACCCACCTTCACGCCGATCGGTTCGCCGGTGACCTCAACCGGAATGATGATCGAGGTCGTCTCGTCTTCCTTGACCTCGTGGAGATCGACATGGAGGAATTCGCCTGTGAGGGGATTTTTCTGGATGTCCTGAATCACGGCGAGACGGGATCCGCTCTCGCCGTCGATGATCAGCTTGAGGAGGAGGTGTGAGCTGTTGGCCTGTTTCAGGATCTGCCTGAGCGAGTCGGCGACGACCTCGACCTTCGTGCTCTCGCGGGAGGCACCGTAGACGATTCCGGGGACACGACCATTTGCCCGAAGCTTCTTCACCTGGGTGCTGCGGGTTGCTTCACGGTTGTAAGCTGTAAGTTCGACTGATTCCATTTTTACTGTCTGTCTAAATTAAACACGGGCCAACCGGCTCTAACTGGTTCGCCCGCCTCTGAATTCGAACAAGGAATTCACCGATGAATTACTGTGAATCCGCTTGATTGCTTCGCCCAACAAATCCGCCACGGAAAGGGTTGTAACCTTCAGCCCGCGGACATAAGAGCGCTGGACAGTATCAGTCGTGATCAGTTCGTCAATCTTCGAATTACGTAATCTTTTGATGCCCAAATCGCTGAGCAAGGCATGGGACACACAGGCCACGATCTTCCTGGCCCCCTTGCTGTGGAGCATCTCTGCGGCGTTGACCAGAGTGCCTGCGGTTTCGGTCAGATCATCCACGATCAGGGCCGTCTTGCCCCGGATGTTGCCGATGACGGTGACGGACTCGACTTCGGTGGGACTCTTTCGTCTTTTGGCGACGATCGCGAGGCCCCCGTCGAGGTTTTCACCGTAGGCATGAGCCATCTTGAGTCCTCCCACGTCGGGACTGACGACGACGAGATTCTTCAGGTCCATGGAGTGTAGATACTCATACATCACCGGGGCCGCATAGAGGTGGTCTACCGGAATGTCGAAGAACCCCTGGATCTGCTGAGCGTGGAGATCCATGGTGAGAACCCGGTTGGCGCCGGCTGCGGTAAGCAGGTTGGCCACGAGTTTGGCCGTGATGGGAACGCGTGGCTGATCCTTCCTGTCCTGTCTCGCATAGCCGTAGAAGGGAATGACAGCGGTGATTCTAAGTGCGCTGGCCCGCTTCAATGCATCAATCATGATGAACATCTCCATCAGGTGCTGGTTGGTGGGCGGACTCGTGGACTGGACCACGAAGACATCCTCCCCGCGGACGTTTTCGTCGATGCGTACGAAGGTTTCTCCGTCAGGGAAGGCCTGGACCTTGCATTTACCGGGTTCGATCCCGATGGAGTCGCAGATGGCGTTGGCAAGTTTTGGGTTGGAGTTGCCGGAGAAGATCTTCACGTTGCGTGGGCAGAATGGTTGGGTTGGGGCGCGCTAAAATGGGGACTCTGACAATCGCCTTGGGGCCTCTTCCCGTTGTGATTGTTGGCGAACTGTAACAATCGGCCTAAGGCACACAAGGCCAATCTGGACGGAGGCTTGAAAATGTGGAAGGGCTTCTCGAAAACCGGCGGTTGAGACGATTTTTTTCTGACGTTTTCATTGGACTCCCACGGTGACAGGTGGATTGATTCGCGGCCTCGATGAACACGCGCAAGGTTGTTACAGCGAAGGGTGTCAGGCTTGAGCAGTATGGAGTGGTCCTGAGTGAGATCCTCAAGGAGCCCGGTCCGACGCACAGCATTTTTGACGTCCTCGCAATTGCCGCTGACCAGGTTTCCGTAGGCGACCGGTGCGGACTGCTTGGTTTTGCCGGGGGGGGAGTGTTGGCTCCCTTGCGCGCCTCAGGCAGTGATTTGGTCGTGGATGGAGTGGATCTGGATGACACCGGGTATCAGGAGTTCCGCAGGATTTGTTCGAAATGGGCTGGTGATGTCCGGTTCAGTCAGGAAGATGCCCTACAGTGGCTTGAGAGGGATGGAGATTCTTTCGATGTCATCATCGAGGACCTGTCAGAGCCCCAGGGACACGATGTTTTCAAACCCGATCTCTCGTTTGGCGAGCTGCCAGGCGCCATCCGCAGGCGATTGGCCCCGGGCGGGGGACTGGTCATCAACCTCCTGAGACGCCCGGACCAGGTCTGGGCCCAGCTTCTTGGGAGCGTCACATTCGAAGGCGAGGCCGGGTTCCTTGTGTCTTTCGATGATTTCATGAACAAGATTCTCATCATTGGCGTTGGTCTGGAGGACGCGAGGACCTTTTCCCGTAAACTTCGTCGAGCCCTGTGGTCCATCGGATCAGACTTGTCAGATGCCATCTCCGTGAGAAGTTGGTGTCGAAACCTCGAATCCTGATGCTGGATGGTGTAATGCCTTGCGGGTCACCCCGAGTTTGGAGAACACATGTATCTTGAAATGACCAAGCGCCTTGTGCGTGAGACTGACAAGCGACTGCTGGCGAAGCTCGTCTGGAATTTCGCCCTGAAGGGCGCTCTTTCTGTCCAGAGATTCAAGACCCGCATCAAACGCGGGGAATACTTCCCCCCATTTCTATACGTGTCCGTTCTCAACAGCTGCAACCTGCGTTGCCAGGGATGCTGGGTTGATGTCGCTGCCAAGCAGGAACGGATTCGCCCCGACCGGCTCAACAGAATGATCCGTGAGGCCGTGGATGCCGGAAACCAGTTCTTTGGAATCCTTGGTGGGGAGCCGTTCATGCATCGGGAACTGCTGGATATCCTTGAGGCGCATCCCGACTGTTATTTTCAGGTTTTTACGAACGGCCAGCTCATCACGAACTCCATTGCAAAGCGGCTCCGCAGGATGGGAAACGTGACGCCCCTGATCAGTGTTGAGGGCACCGAGATCGTCAGTGATCAGCGCAGGGGGGGCAGGGATGTTCTCAACAAGACGCTTCAGGGCATCGAGAATTGTGTTGAGAACAAGCTTCTGACCGGCGTGGCGACCAGTTTGTGTCGGACCAACTTTGATGACCTTCTCAGGGAGGAATGGGTGGACCGCCTGATCGAGATGGGCGTGATGTACATGTGGTATCACACTTATAGACCGGTGGGGCCGGAACCCAATGAGGCTCTCTCGCTGACCCCGGATCAACAGCGCAGGGTCCGGGAATTCGTCGTGCAAACGCGTTCGACCAAACCGATTGCGGTGATTGATGCCTATTATGACCACGAGGGTCAGGCTCTTTGTCCGGCAGCGACGGGGATCAGTCATCACATCAGTCCCTGGGGAGCGATTGAGCCTTGTCCCATCATTCAGTTTTCACGGGAGAAGATCGACGACGAGCGCGGGTTGAAGAGGACCTTCCTTGAATCCCAATATTTGTCGGAGTTCAGGGAGATGGTCGGAAAGACAACCCGAGGCTGCGTGGTGTTGGAACGCCCCGATCTCCTGAAGGAGGTGATCGCGAATCATGATGCTGTCGATGGAACGGCTCGAAAGTCCGCCATGAAGGAGTTGGAAGCCATGAAGCCCCGGGGTTCCCAATACATGCCTGAGAATGAGATTCCGGAAAGGAACCTCGTCTACCGCATGGCCAAGAAGTGGTTTTTCAGCGATTTTGGAGCGTATCAGAACCTTGCGGGCAACGGGGGGCGTAAAGGCTCCTCAAGCTGACTGCTCATGGTCAGGAATCTGGGTCCTGCTGAAAAGGCTGTGTCTGTGGCAGTCGTGGCGTTGGCTTGCCTGTTGCGGATAGGTGCCCGGTTGTATGCCGGGGATTCCCTTTGCCTGGCCAAAGTCATTCTCCCAATTCTTCTGGGTGTGGCTTCGTCAGGACTTTGCCTTGGCCTTTTCCGGAAGCATCGATATCAGGTCAACAAGGCTGGGAGACGCAAGGTTCCGAGGTCCATTTCAGCGGTTGTTCCCACCTATAATGAGAGGGAGCGGATTGGCGCATTGGTGAGCAGTCTGATCGAAGATGAACATATTGATGAGGTGGTGGTGGTCGATGGAGGGAGCAGGGACGGAACGGAGGACGCCGCCCTGGAGGCGGGAGCGAGGGTTATCCAGTGCCCCCGAGGCAGGGGGACCCAGTTGGATGAAGGAGCCAGGGCTTCAACAGGCGAAGTCGTCTGGATGATTCATGCCGACTCCGTCATTCCAGAACGGGTGGGAAAAGAAATCCTCAGATGTCTAGAAGACCCCTTCGTTGTCGGTGGAGCCTGTTGGAAAGAGTTCGATGTGCGCCATTGGGCATTCATCGGGAATGTCTGGAGGTGTTTCCCGAGGATGCTGCTCGGGGGATGGGCCTTTGGAGATCAGGGGATTTTTGTCAGAAGGTCAGATCTTGAGTGTATCGGAGGAATTCCTCGGGTTGTCTTGATGGAGGAATTCAAATTGTTTGCTGCGATGCGCTCCAGGGGAAGGGTGTCCTTGGCGGATACAACCATCAAGACAAGCGCGAGACGGTTTCTCGAAAATGGGATACTCAGAACCTACCTTCTGATGGGGTCCCTACGCCTTATGTGTCATTTCGGGGCAGACCCGGAATTTCTCGAGACACTGTATCGAAGGGGAAAGCTTTTGTTTGCGCAAAATAAAGGTGAGGCATAGCAACTGCTTGGCCTTTTGAAACTGGGACGGAGAGGCATCGCCCTCAAATTCCGAAACTCGTTGATTAGCAAACCTATACATTGTCGCTTGCATTTAAGTTGCCGACTGTTTAAGAGTCCGACGTTATGCTGTTGCCATTCCTAAACCGAGGGGCCAAAAAACGAGATCAGATTGTGGCAGTTGATCTCGGTACAAGGGTCACCAAGGCGGTCTACCTCCAGCGTAAGGGTGGAGGTTTTGCCCTCAGTAATTTTATTATGAGGGATGCTCCTGTTTACGACCGGAGCCTGACTGCAGATAAACTCTCGGACCACTTGAAGGACATCGTCCACGATCTGGGTGCCAAGACGAGGAGCGTCTCCCTTATTCTTGGAGCGGGTGAATCGCTGGTGAGAACCGCAGAGATGCCTTTGATCCCCACGTTTCAGATGATCCAAATGCTCAAGGTGAACTCGAAGAACTACCTTCAGCAGGATCTCAATGATCACAAATTTGATTGCCACATCCAGATGCAGCCGGATACCGGAGGCGAGGAAGACGGCGATGGCCCCAAAGGTATGGCCAAGGCCAAGGTGGTTGTTGGGGGGGCCAAGTCAGAGACAG
>CAZKNW010000198.1:0-7526 GCA_964554035.1 uncultured Verrucomicrobiota bacterium | reverse complement strand
CGCCTCCCATCCTGCTGATCGACGACGTCATGGGCGAATTGGATGTGCATCGTCGCAGCGGCATACTTCCCCTTCTGGAGCGCACCCATCATGCCAGCGGTCAGGTGTTCATGACCTGCACGGAGGAGAACTGGCCCAGGGAACTGGGGCGCCGTCTGATTCGTTGGCAGGTGGATGGAGGAATGCTGGAGCAGTTGAAGGAGGACTGATTCCTGTTTCTCACAAAGGTAGGGACCGTCGCTCCGCGCGGTCTTCCGCTGCGGACTGGATTCAGAAAGTCATTAGGCGATGGGAAGCCCTGCTCGGGCGCTCACGGAGTGATTGCTCTGGCATGATGGATTTCACATTTCACATTTCAGATCTTCAATCTGCGGCTTTTCTGAATCTGCGGGAAGAAAGGCCCTCCACGTCTGTTGCAGACGCGGCTACATGGCTTCAGCGGCCGAGTCCTTGTCGAGCAGGAGGACGGCGTTGGGTGTCTGCCTTAGGATGCTGGCCGGGCAATCGGTGGAGATGGGGCCCGTCAGCATGTTCTTCACGGGAACAGCCTTTCTCTTCTCAGGCGCCAGGCAGTAGGCGCGTTTCGCCATGCGGAGCGCGGTAATGGTCAGGGTCAGGGCATACTGCGGCATGGTATGGATGTCGTCGAAGTGTCCCTGCTTGACCTGTTGGTTGCGACAGGTCTCGTCGAGGGAGACGACCTTCACCAGGCGTTGGTCCGAGAAATTGGCCACGTGCGGGTCGTTGAAGGCGATATGGCCATTCTCGCCGATTCCCATGCAGCAGAGGTCGATGGGCTGGGCCCGTAGTGCCGCCTCGTAGCGGTCGCATTCCCGTATCGGTTCGTCGGAGTCGCCGCGCATGTAGTGGAACTTCCTCGGCTTCACCAGCTTCTCGACGCGCTCCTTCATGTAGTAGCGGAAACTCGATGGATGATCGCCGGGCAGTCCGAGATATTCGTCCATGTGGAAAAGGGTGATCCGGTCCCAGTCGATGTCCTTGTATTTCACCAGCCGCGATAGGAACTCGATCTGGGAATTGCCCGTGGCGAGGATGGCGGCGGCCGATCCCTGTGCCTCGATGGTTTCCACCAGGTAGGTGGCCACTTCGGAGGCAAGGTGGTTGTAAAGTTCCGAGGTTTCCTGGTAGATGCGGACGGGAAGTTGATCGATCTGAGTGGATTCGAAATCTGGATTCATGGCGGCAGGACGCATTCGGGATGCGTCGTGGGCTTGTAGAGAAGGGCATCTTTTCGTTTCCTTGTGGCTCTGGTCAACCCTTTCAACCAATGACGATTCTCGCGAGACACTACAGGGACAAACGATGGGTGGAGATTTCGGTCTCGGGAAATACCGCAACGGCCAAGGATGCCGAGGTGGAAGGAGAGGGCAATTGGTGGATCGCTCCGGGGCTGGTGGACCTGCAGGTCAACGGCTACGCGGGGGTGGATTTTCAGGCGCCGGATGTCTCGGTGACGTCGTTGAAGAGGGCGGTCCGGGCACTGCATCGGGATGGATGCACGCGCTTCCTGCTGACCCTGATCACCGACCATTGGGAGAAGCTGCTTGCCAAGCTCCAGCGCCTTCATGGTCTCGTGCATGGTGATCCCGAGCTGGAGGAGGCCATTGCGGGCTGGCACATCGAGGGCCCCTTCCTTTCTCCTGAGGAGGGCTACAAGGGAGCCCACAACGCCGATGCCATGATCGATCCGGTGACGGAGGACCTGGAGATTCTGAAGGAATCCTTGGGAGACGACGACATCCTGATCACCCTTGCCCCCGAACGAAATGATGCGGAGCACTTCATCGCCTACGCCTCGGAGCTGGGAATCCGCACCAGTGTGGGACATTCCAATCCAACGGCCGAGCAACTGCGGGTCGCCGTCGAGTCGGGCCTCAGTGGCATCACCCATCTTGGCAATGCCTGCCCCAGGGAGCTGGACCGTCATGACAACATCCTCTGGCGCCTCCTGGACGAGCCCGGGCTCTACACGGGGGTGATTTGCGACGGCATCCATGTGCGCCCTCCTGCCTTCAGGCTTTTCCATCGGGCCATCCCGCAGGACCGGATCTATTACACCACGGATGCGATGTCGGCGGCCGGTGCGGCTCCGGGGCAATACCGCCTGGCTGACATGGAGCTTGAGGTTGGGGAAGGCCAGGTGGTGCGGTTGCCGGGCACCAACTACCTTGCAGGTTCCGCCTTGCGTCCATGGCAGGGTATCGTCAGGGCCGCTGCCATGTTGGATCGCCCATGGCAGCAGGTCTGGGATCATTTCTCCACCGTCCCCTGTGAGTTCATGGGTATTCAACCCGGTGAGGAATGGATGGAACTGGGCGACTTCTGCCTCATGCGCTGGGACGGCAACCAACAGGTGGAGTGGAAGACCTATCTGAGGGGGAACCTGGTTGGAGAAGAAGTCTGGGGGGAAGGACGTGCATCCTGAATGATTGGATTTGATGAATCGGCTGGATACGGTCCCCGGGCTGTTGATCGAGGACTTGTCATGTGGAGTCGTAGCCTGATGCGGTGGTGCCTTGCCCTGGGTTTCTCAGGGCTGTTCTTCATTCTGTCTGGTTGTGCCAGCCGTGAATCCCGTCCGATCGCTTGGAAGGATTCCATGTACGATCGAGTGAAGGCCTACGTTGATTTCATCTTTGCCGACAAGATTGGATGGAAAAAGGGGCTGAGCGTTCACGAGATCATGGTTGAGGGGGAGGGATTTGTGGTGAAGGAGAGCAAGGCGTTCCGTGGAAGGTTTGGTGCAGGTGATGGTGTTCTAAGGGTCCCCGTGGAGCCAGGGCGGCGGAGGTTCATTCTAGCCTATGAGGAGCTCAAGTGGGATGACGGAACCAAGATGGGAGAAAGAGGAGTCTGGCTGACGGTTGAAGGTGTGAAGGGAAAGGTTTCCTCCGTTATTGTTGAGACGGCCATGGAGGCCTTTGCCGAGGTCAGGACCCATCGTTCCGTCATCGTAGAGAAACTGGATGAAAGGGAGTTGATGCAGGGGAAAATCTTTCATCCTCACGATGTCGAGGAATCTCGACTGAGGACCCCGGTGCACACAACCTTTCTGACCTACGATGCCCGTGTTGAGAACGACCTAAATTACATGCCTCTTAAACCCATTGCCAAGGCCTATGAGTCCCGCCCACTTGAAGGCCCGGAGTCATTCTCGCTTCATGAACCTGAAAAGGACCGGAAGCGTGCCGTATGGTTGGTGGTGGTGGCTAAAGGTCGGGAGTATGTGGTCGCGGAGGCTTGGGAAGGTAAGAAGGGTGAGTAAGACCATTGCGCCCCCCTCCCTTTCTTGACATTCAGCATGAGGCGATTCAGAACTGAACAATACCCGTTATGAAGACCACACGCATCCAACGTCGCACCCTTCTCAAGGGCCTTGGCACCGTAGCCATTGGGCTTCCCTTTCTTGAAGAGATGCTCCCTGCGGCCCGTGCGGCTGCGCCTGAGGTTCCGGTCAGGGCCTTCAACGTCTTCTTCGGCCTGGGAATTCCCAAGCCGCTTCAGGAGGAGGGGTTCAACGATGTCTTCGAACCCCTGAAGCCGCTCTCCGAAAAGTTGCTCATCATGCGCAACGTCGATCAGGTTCGCTGTGATGAGTCGGGCATCAACGCCCATTTCGATGGGGCCTCCGGCGCCTTTACCGCAACGCCTCCCAATGGAGAGGCCAAGGCCGGTGGTCCCTCGTTGGATCAGGTCATCCGTCATGCCCACTATTCGAAGGGCCTTCCGGTGGGAATGGTGCCCTCGCTGGTGGCCGGTACGTTCTTTCGTCGGAGCCGGGTCAGTCGTTATGTCCACAGCTACAACCCGGATGGCACGGTTGCGGGCACCATGCAGGAGAAGCCAAGGGATCTTTTCGAGCGTGTCTTTGGTGTCATCCCGACCCACGGGGAGACCGACGCCCGGAAGACCGCGCTGAAGCGCAGCGTCCTCGATGCGGTGATGGACCAATACCATTTCTACACGGGGGCGCGCTCTCCGCTGGGAGCCAATTCCAAGGCCCGTGTGAAGGATCATCTGGATCGTATCCGCGAGTATGAGCAACGGGCCTACGGACTAGCGGAGAAGCAGGAAGGAGCACCCGATATGCCGCCCCGTTCCGAACTGGCCCATGGCGGCAAGGCCGATCCCGGTGGGGAGGGCATCGACATGATGCTGGAGGACCTTGTTGAGGAATGGCGTTTGATGGCGGATCTTTATGCCACGGCCATCCAGATGGATCGGGCGCGCTTCGGTGCCTTGACCTTTCTTGCGGCGGGTGAGCGCCTGCGCATCACCGGTGATTACATTTACGACGGACGCAAGGTCTTCGAGTTCAACGATGCGAAGCACCTGAACGCAGGTGGTTCCAAGGGTTGCAGCCATGAATGGTGGCACAAGTTCAACGAGAAGAAGAAGAACGAGCAGCTCCGCGCTCATGCCCACATGAAGATGCGGGAAGTGGCCTACTTCCTGAAGCGCCTTGATGAAGAGGACGCCATGGAAGGCAACGGAAGAACCATTCTCGAGAACTCACTCATCAGTATTTCCACCGAATCAGGAGACGGGCGCCACTCCGATGTGAAACGTGAACTCTCGGGAGTCTTTCATGCGATGACCGGTGCCAACGGACGCCTCAAGACCGGACAGATCATGGAAGTGGGAGCCGAGGGGCTCGACGTTTACAACACGGTGCTTCATGCCATGGACGTGGGACATAGGATGGGGCCGGAAGATAGGGAAGTGCGCCTCGTTGAAAAGATCATCGCCTAGAGGTTGGAGTCCGGCCTTCACAGGCTGTGTGGAAACGAACCGAGGTTGAATAGGTTGAGGGGCGGCAGGATTGAGGAAGGGGACTTGATCCTGGGCGTTGGGATTCACCCATGCCTGCCCCAATCAGACCGGCAGGCCTCCCCTGTCATCCCGCCACCTTGATCAAGCTCTACCTCTACGGCTGCTTCTACTCCAGTCCTTCCAGCCCCAAACTCGATTGATCGATGCGGAGGCCTAAGGTCCGCTTTTCTCATCGAAGATCCCATGAAAGCCACTCAGCCACAGGACCCGGATCGCGATTCACTGAGCCTTCAGACCCCAGGACAGCCTGTTGAACCGCATCATCCCCGCAATGACGTCTTTGCTCTGATGTATTCGCAAGGGCTGTTGAGTCGATCTTCTTTCAGCATGACGAAGGCGGTTTGACCATGCATCATTCGGAACCAATGGCGGGCGAGAGTGAAGAATGCATTCCAATGCTGAAGGCGCTGGCGGATGAGACGCGCTGGCGGATTGTCCGTGAGTTGTTGCGCTCTTCGATGACCGTGGGCGAAATCACGGATACCTTGGAGGTCTCCCAATACAACGTTTCCAAACATGTCCGGATCCTTCGTGAGGCAGGTATCGTGGAGACGGAGAAGGACGGGAAGCACGTGATTTGCAGCGTGGCCGAGGATTTTCGCAAGAAACTTTCCAAGAAGGAGACCCTCCTGGATCTCGGGTGTTGTTCCTTCCGCTTCGATTGATCCCCAACATACCCTCGAATCAAAAGATTGGATTAAACATGCAAAGGTGGGCATAGGTGCACACAACATGAGTGCACAGGAAGGAAAGGATTTTTCACGTCGCGACTTCTTCAAGTCTTCCGCGCTGGGCGCAGGGGCGATGCCTTGGCTCTTTTCCGGGGCCCCGGTGATGGGCGCGGTTGGAGGCGCGGATCCTGCCACTATTGCGGAGGGAGCCGCCCTGGACTTCACGACGGCATCCGCGGCACTGCAACCGGACAAGGTGGTGACCAGTGCCTGCCAGTTCTGCAATTCACTGTGCGGACTGAGGGTCCACATGAAATCCGGACACATCATCGACATCAGGGGCATCGAGGAAGACCCCGTCCAGGCTGGCGGCCTTTGTGTAAAGGCGGGGATGATGGCGGACTTGGTGACCTCTCCCAAGCGACTCACGACGCCCCTCAAGCGGGTTGATGGAGAGAAAGGCGACGAGAACTCGCGTTTCGAGCCGATCTCCTGGGATGAGGCCCTCGACATCATCGCCAAGAAGTTCCTAGAGCTGAGGGATTCAGGGGAGGCACGAGCCATTGCCAATCGGACCTCTGGACGTCTCCTGCGGGGCGTGGCCTCGCTGGTGGGACGTTTCTTCGAACTGCTCGGCTTGCCCAACGCGACGGATGTGGGCCCTGTCTGCAACGACGCGGGCGGCAATGCCCTGGCATGGACCTTTGGACTGGGGAACTTCACCAACGGCTACGGCGTGGATCCGGCAACGGGCAAAGAGGATCTGGGCTCGGCGGACTTCTACATGCTCCTTGGCACCAATCAGGCCGAGACGCATCCGGTTACCTTTGCTCATCTTCTGCGTGAACGTGCGAAGCGAAAGTCGAAGCTGGTGGTCATTGATCCCAGGCTGACGCCGACCGGTGCCCAGGCGGATGAGTGGATTGCACCCAAGCCGCATACGGACCTGGCCCTGGTGTTGGCCATGATTCAGCACATCATTGAGGAGCGATGGTATGATCGCCGCTTCGTGAAGCGATGGGTCCTTGGGTTCGATGAATTGGAGTCCCACCTTGAGGAAAAGGGATTCACGCCTGAATGGGCGGAACGCATGACCGGGGTGTCCGCCGCCACGATTCGGAAGCTGGCGAGAAGCTATGCCAAGGCTTCATCGGCTGCGATCTTCTGCAATGCTGGAATCTCCCATCAGCTCAATGCCTTTGATACCTATCGTGCTCTGGCGTTCCTTGCGGCGATCACGGGCAACATCGGAAAACCAGGTGCGGGATGCAATTTCATGCACAACACCTGGCCGGGTGGTTTAAGCCTGCCTCCTACAAAGACCACGATGCCGGATCGGGGCCCTGCGCTTCCTGTTGGACCGGACTGGTTTGCTGAGTCGATTCTGAACGCGCGCCCCTATCGCCTTAAGGCGGTCGTCACGGAGGGGAATCCGATCCTTTCAAGTGCCAATACGGAGAAGGTCAGGGAGGCCATGAAGCAGTTGGAATTCTATGTCTACACCGGGCTCTTCATGGAGGAAGCGGTCTGGTATGCCGACGTGATTCTCCCAGTGAAGAGCGGGCTGGAGATGGATGGGGTCTACATGCGCCGCGATGATCGGGCCATCCGCTGGCAGGAAGCCGCTGTGCCCGCCGTGGGCGAATCCCGATCCGATGTCGAGATCTGGATCGACCTGGCCGAAGCCATGGCGAGGAACGACAGAAAAAATCCGCCCTTTTACTGGACCGATAATCTGATTAAGGAGTGGCGAGCCTACGGTCTCCTATGGGGAACCTTCGTCAAGAACACGCCCGGGATGGGAGGCATGACGAAGAAGCGGATGATGAAACGCAACGAGCCACTGCAATGGCCTTGTCCCGATGAGAATCATCCGGGAGTCAGTACACTCTATCTGGATCATTCAACGTGGTATCGTGCCTTGGAGGCTTTGGATCCGAGACACGCTGGGAAGCGTTTTCCAACACCCAGTGGCAAGGTGGAGATCTTTACCGATGAGAT
>CAZKNW010000197.1:0-7526 GCA_964554035.1 uncultured Verrucomicrobiota bacterium | reverse complement strand
CGTGGGACCGGATGGACGCATTTACTGGTCCATCGGCGACAAGGGCATCAGTGTGGAATCCAAGGAGGGAAAGAAGTTCCTGTTCCCGAACCAGGGTGGGGTGATGCGCTGTGATCCGGATGGCTCGAACTTCGAGGTCTTTGCCCATGGGTTGCGCAATGTCCAGGAGCTTGCCTTTGATGAATATGGAAACTGGTTCGGCGTGGACAATGATGCGGATCAACCGGGAGAGAAGGAACGCTTTGTCTCGATTGTCGAAGGCATGGATGCCGGTTGGCGCTGCAACTACCAGTATCGGGGAAGTGGTTACAATCCGTGGACCGCGGAGAAGATCTGGCAGCCGCATCAGGAAGGACAGGCCGCCTACTTCATTCCACCCATCCAGAACTACAACGATGGACCAGCCGGATTTGTCTACAATCCAGGAACAGCTCTGAGCCCCGCGTATGAGAAATACTTTTTCCTGACCGGTGCTCCGCGTGGTGACCAATGGGCCTTCCAGGCGGAACCGGATGGGGCGTCCTTCAAGATGGTGAATTCCCACCAGATCGGAAATGGCGTGCCACTGGTCGGTATCAATTTTGGATCGGATGGCGCGCTCTATGGAGTCGATTGGGGAGGTGGCTATCCGCTCAACCAGAAGGGAGCCGTCTGGACGATCGATGTGCCTGGCTATCGCGATTCAACCGAACGACGTGAGGTGAAGGAGATTCTCGGCAAGGGTTTCGCCAAGGCTTCGGAAGAATCCCTTTTGGCATGGATCGGTCATGAGGATCAGCGGGTCCGCATGGGGGCCCAGTTTGAAATGGTGAAGCGGGATCAATTGTCGGTCTTGTCCAATGTGGCTGGCTCGGATGATCGGGAACTGGCAAGGGTGCACGCCATCTGGGGTATTGGGCAGTTTGCGCGGAAGGGGAATGCGCAGGCCGTCAAGGCGCTTGCGGGACTGCTTCAGGACAAGGATGTTGAGATCCGTGTCCAGGCGGTGAAGATGCTGGGTGATTGCGCTCAGGGAGCCTTCGAACCTTCGAGGATTACCGAGCTGCTGGATTCGAAGAATGCCCGGCTCCAATTCCATGCTTTGTTGGCCTTGGCGAAGCATCCTGACCCAAAGTCCTTTGGAAAGGTGGTTTCCATCGCGGTCAGGAACACGAAACCGGATCTTTATCTCCGCCATGGAGTGATCTCGGCCCTTTCCGGATTGAAGAAGACACGCGGGCTTCACACACATGAATCCGAGGAAGTAAGGCTTTGCGCGGTGGTCGCCTTGAGGCGGAATGCCGATCCTGCCGTAGCCAGCTTTCTGGATTCCACACCTGCCGTAGCGGTGGAGGCAGCCATGGCGATCCATGATGATTTTTCGATTCCTGCGGCGCTCCCCGCCTTGGCGGATCAGCTGTCCGGAACCCAGCTTGATGACGAGCGATTCATTCGTCGTTCCATCAATGCCAACCTCAGGCTGGGAAGTGCGGAACATGCGGCCAAGGTCGCCCGTTACGCTGCCTTCACCAAGGCGCCCTTGTCCTTGCGCAAGGAGGCACTGGATACACTGGCGGACTGGCAGCAGCCTTACGTCCTCGACCGGGTGGACGGACGCCGTCGCGATCATGATCCACGTGATCCTGCTCCCATTGCCAAGGCCATTGGCCCGGTAATCAGTGATCTGCTCACCTCGGACCGGACCGATCTGGTGGAACGCGCCATTGGGCTTTCGGACCGCCTGGGTATTCAACTAAAGAAAGACTCCCTCAAGGAACTCCTCACCAACGAAAAGATGCCTGGGAGTTTGCGGGTCGTGGCCCTGAACAGTCTCAGGGACATGGACTCCATCAATTACTCGCTCGATTCGGGGGAAGCTCTTATGCGCATGGATGGGGCTCGTTTGCTTGCAGCAAGGGAACCGGCGAGGGCCACCGATTACTTGGCCAAGCGTCTGAGCGACTCAAAGTCCGTGCCTGAGAAGCAGGCGGCCTTGACGACCCTGGCTGGTATTGGAAACCAGAAGGCACGCGACCTGGTTGCTTCCTGGGCCGAGCGACTGTCCGCAGGGAAGGTTCCGCCCGTCTTGCATCTGGAGGTGGTGGAAGCTGCAAAGCTTTTCAATCTCCAGGAGGAAATGGTCGGCTACGATTCGAAGCGCGAACTTGAAAAGGTCTCCACCCAGTATCTGGAATGTCTTGAAGGTGGTAATGCCAGTCGCGGAAAGGAAATCTTCAACACGCATCTTTCAGCACAATGTGTGCGTTGCCACAAGGCCGGGGATGGCAAGGGCAGCATCATTGGTCCCAATCTCAAAAATGTCGGATCCAAGGAAAGGTATCACCTCCTTGAATCCTTGGTTGATCCCCAGGCCAAGATATCTGATGGCTACGGATTGATTACGGTCATGTTGAAGAATGGCGACACCGTAGGAGGACAATTCCGCAAGGAGAACAAGGACACTATCGAGATCCGCCTGCCCGACGGTAAGACCGTCAAGGTCAAGAAGTCCGAGGTCACCCAACAGACTCCCATCGTGTCCGTCATGCCCCCGATGGTTGGTATCATGACCAAGCATGAAATTCGCGACGTCATCGAGTTTCTTTCGACCCTGAAGACGAAGTAGCCCCTGTTGGAGTCCACGCTTCAGCGTGCTCTGGCGTCCCAAACGACAGGTGCCTTCAGAATTGCAGGCAACCTAAAGGTTGGACTCCAAAGTGAAAGCTGAAAACGCCAAATCGGTCCCTATGACAATCACCTGAAATGGGAGCGCGGACTTTAGTCCGCGAGGAACCGTGGAGTTGTAGCGTTCGAATGAGCAGTTTCGTACTCGTGCGGACTAAAGTCCGCGCTCCCTGTCTTACTCTTGAACGAATGCGGCAGCACCGGGGATTCTGATGATCTGGCGATCTTCTTCTGGCTACGGGAGCTTGTTCCTTTCCGCGGGGTCTGTTTCCTTTTCGGCGTGTCGGAAACTCCCTCAGAAGCTTCACCCATCCAAACGGTCTCAGTCCGTGACCTGGTGGAGTTTGTGCACCGTAAGGGGAGCCTGGCGGGAACGGGTAAGTTCGTTTCCTATGCCCGCGCACGGGAAGGATCGGAAGGCCACCGAGAGGTGCAGCGACAGCGCGGTGAAGGCTATGAAAGCGAAGTCGCTGTGTCTGAGGAGTGGCAGTTCGACGACCTGTCTTTCCGTGTTCAGGGAAGGATCGACGGTGTCTTCCAACGCGGGGAATCGACCGTCCTTGAGGAGATCAAGACGATCAAGGGCGGCTGGGATGGATCGCCTCGTGAGATCCATTGGGCACAGGCCAAGGTTTATGGTGCGATCCTTTGTCGATTGAGAAACCTGGACGCCCTTACCATTCAACTTTCCTACCTCGATCTCGACGATGATCACCTGGTCGAGTTTCACGAAAAATTCTCGTCTGCTGAACTTCGTGATTTCCTCGAACAGACTTTGGCCATCTACTCCGAGTGGGCCAAGGAACAGGCTGCGTGGAAGAGAGAGCGTGATGTGTCGCTGGAGAAACTGGCGTTTCCATTCGGGGACTATCGCAAAGGCCAGCGTCAACTGGCAGTGAGGGCTTATCGCACGGCAAGGGATGGAGGGATCCTGCTTGCTGAGGCACCCACGGGAATCGGGAAGACGATGTCGGTGCTTTATCCGACCTTGAAGTCGTTGGGAGAAGGACATGTCGACAGGGCCTTTTACCTGACAGCCCGCACGACAGGCCGCGGCATCTCAGAAAAGGCACTGGAGATCCTGAGGGAGAAGGGCGCCAAGGTCCGATCGGTGACACTCACGGCCAAGGAGAAGATCTGTTTCACCCCGGAAGGTCAGTCCCGTTGTGATCTCAGGACCTGTCCCTATTCGTTGGGCTACTATGATCGCATTCGTGGAGCACTGAAGGACCTTCTGGCGAAAGAATCCATCACACGCTTGGCTGTGGAAGAAGTGGCGAAGGAACATCGGGTTTGTCCCTTTGAACTCGGACTGGATGCCAGCAGCTGGAGTGACGTGATCATCGGTGACTTCAACCATGCCTTTGATCCCTCTGCATCCATTCGAAGGTTCTTCGAGGATCCCAATGAAGAGTCCTACGCGCTGTTGGTGGATGAGGCCCATCACCTACCGGACCGGGCAAGGGAGATGTATTCGGCAGAGTTGCTGCGTTCCGAATTGCGCAACCTGAAGAAAGCGATTGGAAAGAAACTCCGTGACGTGCGTCTCGCCTTGGAGAAGTCGCTCAAGTTGATGAAGGAACTGAAGCAGGTGATCTCACCAGCCTCCTACCGGGAGGGACGTTTCGAGTCAGGCGGAGGCGTTGCAGAAGCAAGAATCGATGAGCCGGACCGAGCGCTCCTGAAGCACCTGAAGCAGTTTGTTCGTGCCTCGGAGCAATGGCTGATGACCGAGGAGGAAGCGGGCTTCAAGGAGGACCTGCGGGCTCTCTATTTCAAGGTGTCGCAGTTTGTCCGGGTCTGGGATGAGGCGGACCATCGGTATGCATTTCTGGTAAGGCGTGTGGGCAGGGACGTGCTTTTCAAATGGTATTGCATGGATCCATCCAAAGGCATTCAGGGCACTCTGCGCCAATGCCGTTCCACGGTGTTGTTCTCGGCCACATTGACACCGGTGGATTACTTCCTGCAGTTGACCGGATGCGAGGAGGATGTGGATCCGCTTCAGCTCGAAAGCCCTTTTCCTCCAGAGAACCTCAAGGTGGTCGTTTCCGGTTCGGTTGGAACCAGCTACCGGGAGCGGGAGCAGACGCTGGACGAAGTGACCGGCCTCATCCAGTCCACGCTGCAGCAACAGCCGGGCAATGCGCTGATCTTCTTCCCTTCCTTCAAATACATGGATCGCGTGGGTGAACTCCTCATGGATTGCCCGATCGAACAACGCCTCGTGATCCAGAAACCGGGAATGAATGATCCGGATCGGGAGGCCTTCCTTCAGGCGTTTGAAAATGCTTCAGACCCAGTGGCTGGAATGGCGGTGATGGGTGGCATCTTCGGTGAAGGCATTGACCTGATTGGGGAGCGATTGACCACGGCGATCATCGTGGGAGTCGGGCTGCCACAAGTCTGCCTGGAAAGGGACCTGATCCGACAGCATTTTGACAGCCTGGACCTGGACGGCTTTGCCTTCGCCTACCGCTATCCCGGTATCAATCGCGTCCTCCAGGCTGCCGGTCGGGTCATTCGAACCGAGACCGACAAGGGAATGGTTCAGCTGATTGACAGAAGATATCTGGAAAGCCAATACCGGGAGCTGCTGCCCAAATGGTGGAGGATATGAAACGTGGTGTTGGGCGTCCCGCCTGACGGTTATTGCGCCGTCTCGGTGCAACATTGGGTGTTCGAATTCATAAGGTAAAGATTCGGAGCGGGGACGCTCCGATAACCGGCAGGCGGGACGCCTAGCCACCAACGTTATAGCGGCCAGTCGCGCAGAATACGCTCGGTCTCTTCCGAATGCCCGCTTTCATCGCGGACCATGTCCTCCAGCTGCACGACCAGTCCCTTGTCACCGAGTTCTTCGGCATCCTTGGCACGCTGTGAATAGCCCTCGACTGCCCGCTGCTCGGCTGCCAGGACGGCTTCCAGCATCTCTCGGTTGTTCTTGGCCTGGGGAACGGGTTTGGCTTGCGTGGTGGGTTCGCCACCCAAGGCGACGATCTTGTTGGCAAGGTATTGGGCGTGGGCTTGTTCGTCAGGAACCTCGGCGAGGAAAAACTGGGCCAGTTGGGGGAGGTATGGGCCGGTCGCCTTCGCGGCGTAGGTGATGTACTGGATGATCGCGCTCAGCTCGCTGGCCAAATCATCGTTCAACTTCTCAATCATTTCTTCCTTAGTCATACATCCAACTCTACCTCAGTTCTCGACGAAGGAAAGCCCGGTGCTGCTTGATGGGCAAAGTGTGGCAAGATCGGTGGATTCCCGGAGCGCGGATGCCCTCGATTGCTCCGCGCCGCGGCAGACGAGGCGCCTGCGCTTTGCGCGGAAGTCTAAACCATCTCCAGTCCCGGCATGGGACGTGTGCTGGTGCTGAAGCGGTCGGCTGGCACGCCAAGGCGGTGCAGCATGCTCAGGTAGAGATTGGTCAGGGGCTCGTTGTTGGTCTTGTCGAAGACGAGGTTTCGGCCGTGTTTGAATCCCCCGCCGGCCAGCAGGACAGGCAAGTTGCTGTTGTCGTGCTTGGCGGCGTTACCAAGGTTCGAACCGTAGAGGACCATGGTCTGGTCGAGGAGATTGCCTTCCTTCTCGCCGGCATCCCTGAGGCCTCCAAGCAATCTGCCCAATTCCTGGAACTGCGCTTTTTCCACGATCTCCAGCTGTGCGCGGGACTCTTCAAGGCTCATCTGGTGGGTGAGGGCATGATGGGGAAGTTCCACACCGGGCAAATCGACCTTGGGATTGAACTGCTGGGTCACGAAGATGGTGATCAGTCGGGTGGAATCGGTCTCAAGGGCCAGTCGTGACAGGTCATACATGAGGCGGGTCCGCTCGACCAGGGCCTCAGGTGTGCGGACGTCCTTGGGTATCTTTTCACCGACTTCCGGCTTGGGCTTCTGTTCCCATTCCTCGTTCTCCTTCAGACGCTGTTCCAGTTCGCGGAATGCGGTGAAGAACTGATCCAAGCGTTCCTTGTCCTCGCGACCGACCTTGCGGTTGAGGGTCCGGAGGCGGTCGGTGAACGAGTCCATCAGGCTTTGTCCGTCCTTCAGCTTCTGGATCTGCTGCTCCACTTCCTGTTTCGAGCCCTGCACGAAGAGTCTTCGATAGACCTGTGATGGCTTCTCCTCGGATGGAATGCGCACTCCATTGGCAGAGTAGGAGAGGGACTTGTTGCTTGGACCAACGCGCAGCGTCAGGGAAGGAAAGCGCGTCACCGGGCCCAGTTCCGTGGCGGCGTATTGATCGAGGGAAATGGTGTTGCGGAATCCGGGTTTCCTGGGATGCGGCGTGCCGGTCAGGAAGCACTGGTCGGTCTGGTGGCCTCCCACGACTTCCGGATGGGTGACACCGCTGAAGATCGTCATGTCCTTCCGGAAGTCCTTGAGGACATCCAGGTAGCGGGAAGACCGGTAATCGGTCCCTTCTCCTTCGGGAAAGAAATACTCCGGGATCATGCCGAGGTCGGTCATGATCGCAATCATCCGGTGTGGTTGGCCCGAAGCTGCGGCCCGTGCCGCTCGGGGCATCAGGGACTCGATAAAGGGCAGGGCAAGGACAGCTCCCGTGCCTTGCAGGAACCGGCGACGGTGGAAGGTGTTTGTGTTCAACGGCATGTCGTTCATGTGGATTTCCTTGCGGATCAGATTATTTGATCCGGAAGAGGTCGCTCTGGACAATCTCGTGAATCATCGCTTTGACCCCATAGTTTTTCTCCTTCAGCCGTTTCATCATGTCATTGACGACCGGGCGATCGGCAAAGCCGATGGGTGCGCCTGTGCTGTAAATGATCAACTGCTCGAGGAGGTTGCGTGCAATCTGCTCCTCCTTGGACAGGAGGATCTTTCGAAAGTCATGGATGCCGG
>CAZKNW010000196.1:0-7545 GCA_964554035.1 uncultured Verrucomicrobiota bacterium | reverse complement strand
ACTCCTGCCGAAGCCGACTCGATTCTCGCCGCTTCCATCCGGAACAAGGTCAAGATCGCTGTCGCCCACCGCAATGGCTACCACCCGACATTGAAGACCATCGTTGGACTCATCAAGGATGGGGCTATCGGAAGGCTTGTGGAGGTCAGGGGGCATGGAGCAGGAGATCGCCGAGGAGGAGCTGAAGACCTTTGGGTGCTTGGTGGCCACGTCTTCAACCTTTTCCATCATTTCGGTGGGGATCCTCTTTCATGCTCAGCCACCATCCTTCAGGACGGCCGCCTTGCAACTCCCAATGATGTCCGGGAGGGGGCTGAAGGCCTTGGACCTCTGCTGGGAAATGAAATTCATGCGCGTTTTCTGATGTCGGCCGGTTGGACCGCCTCCTACACAACCTTCAAGGAGGACGATTCAAAAAAGGCGGGCTATGCCATGCACCTTTTAGGCACCAAAGGCATGATCAGCATCCATATCGACCGCCGTCCCCTGGCTTGGTTCCACCCGGGTAATCCCTTCGATCCCAAGCACCGCACCACGGAACGCATCCCGGTTCATTCCACAGGATTGGGAGGCGAGGAAGAGCATCCCGAAATCATTCAAAGCGTACAGAATCATTCCTTTGCTGTTCGCGATCTCATGAGGTGTGTGGACGAGGACCGGGACCCTATCTGTGATTCAAGAGCGGGAGCCATGGCCGTCGAGATGACTTGCGCCGCCTTTGAGTCCCACCGTCAGGGAGGGGGACACGTTACCCTGCCGCTTCGACGCAGGGACCACCCTCTTTCAGACTACTGATGCACCCTCTACTCGGGCTGAAACAGCACGCAGATGGGTGAGGGCACGTTGACCACGGCCTGGTTGTAGACCAGTTCACCGGACTCTTGATCGACGGCAAAGGAGGCGAGTGTGTTTGAGGACTGGCCTCCAGCAAGAATCCACTTACCCGACGGATCGAGATTGAAGTTCCTCGGCGTGGCGCCCCTGATGGCCTCCCGTTCAAGAACCTGAAGCTTTCCGGTGCCGAGATCCACCTTGTAGGCTGTTATGGTATCGTGTCCGCGATTGGCGGAATAGACAAACTTCCCGGATGGATGAACCCTGATTTCCGATGCACTTTTCGCTTTCTCAATCGCCAACTCCTCGGCCGGCACGGCGGCCACCCTGTGCTTGAAGGTCATCAGGCCGGTGTCCGCATGGTAGTCGAATACGGAGACAGTAAGGTCCAGCTCATTGAGAACGTAGACCCACTTCCCGGAGGTGTGGAACTTCATGTGACGAGGGCCTGCGCCAGGATGAAGGTCCACCTTGCCAACGCGCTTGAGCTGGGAAGCCGATGGATCGAGTTGATAGACCACCACCTGATCCAACCCAAGGTCAGGAATGAAGACAAAACGGTTGTCTGGTGAAACGCCCGTCCAATGGGGATGAGGGGAGCTTTGCCGACGTTCCACGACATTCGACCCACCTTCGTGCTCGATCAGTTGCGTACGCCTGCTGATCGAACCATCCCTTGCGAGTGCGAAGACCGCAACCGAACCACCTCCGTATTGGGCCGAAACCACGGTGGTTCCGGTCTTGTCGACACAGAGGTGGGCCGCACCTCCATCACTGGTTTCGACCGCGTTGAGCAGCTTGAGGTAGGCGGCCTTTCCCTTTCCCGTGATTCTCCATGCGGCAATCACGTTCTTGCCTTCAAGACTACCGACGGAATACAGGATCTTCCCGTCGGGATGCATGGCCAGGAAACCGGGTGCCTTGATCTCTCCAACCACCTTCGGCTCGGTCAACCGCCCGTTGGCGGTGTTGAGGGAGCAATGATAGATCCCCTCGCTCAATCGCGGGTTTCCTGTGCCAATCCAGACATCGAGGTCCTGGGAATAGGAGGAGCACAAGGAGAAGAACAGGACAATGAGCGCAATGCGAACGGGATTCATTACCGAAAGATGCCGGATTGCAACCCTGTCTCCAAGCTCTATGAAGTGTCTCGAAAGACTTTTCATCCGGGCCGGTTTGCACTAGCGTCCCGCCTTCCCGTGATCATGTGGATTCCGATGAAGTCCCGGCATCCCAAACTGAAGCAATCTATGAAACTCAAAGCAACTTTCAGCCTTTTGCTGGCCCTTGTCACCGTCACCTCCCTTGCCGCGGAGAAGGGATTCAAGGATCTTTTCAATGGCAAGGACCTGAGCGGCTGGGATGGCAATCCAAAGTTCTGGAGCGTCCAGAATGGCGTCATCACCGGAAAGACCAGCTCCCCCGAGGATCTTTCCTACAACCAGTTCCTCATCTGGAAGGGCGGCACCCTCGAGAACTTTGAACTGAAGGCGAGCATCAAGGTCACCGGCAACAACTCCGGCATCCAATACCGAAGCCAGTTACGCCCGGACATCGGCGACTGGGCGGTGAGCGGTTACCAGTGCGACGTACATCCCAAGGCCGAGAACAATGCCATGGTCTACCATGAAAAGGGCAGGGGAATCGTTGCCCAGAACGGGCAGGACATTGTCATGGCACCTGATGGAGCCAAGTGGCTGGTCGGGACCAGGAAGCCTGTGGCGGTCGATACCGAGAAATGGCACGAGTATTCCATTCTCGCAGAGGGCAACCAGATAACCCACAAGCTGGATGGAAAGGTGACCGCGAAACTCAGCGACTACGATGAAGCAGGACGATCCCTCAAGGGGATACTGGCCTTCCAGATCCACCGTGGTCCGGCCATGGAGGTCCAGATCAAGGATGTGCGGTTGAAGGAAGTGAAGAAGGGAAAGCTGACTCCATTCAAGAAGTCCTTGATTGGTAAGGATGCCAAAATGATCGGCAAGCCCAAAAAGGCGGCGACCGCGCCCAAGACCCGCCCCAAGCAGGTGGCTGCACAGCAGAAGGCAAAGCCAGCACCCAAGAGGGCCCGCTCCACCGAGGTGGGCCCCAGGGTAAATGAAAACACAGCGACCCCTATAGACCGAATCAAGGTCCCCGAGGGATTTGAGGTGGAACTGCTGTACTCCGTTCCAGGCAAGGATCAAGGATCTTGGGTCGCGCTTTGCAACGACGACAAGGGAAGGATCTACGCCAGTGACCAGTATGGAGTCCTTTACCGTTTCGCTCCGCCCAAGGCCGGCGAGCCCCTCGAGGAATCCGCCGTCCACCGGGTTCCGGTTGAGATTCGTGCCATCAACGGAATGGTCTGGTTCCGGGATGCACTCTACGTCGGGGTGAATGACTATGAGCGCAAGATGCAGAGCGGTCTCTATCGTATCGTGGATACCGACGGCAACGATCAGCTGGACAAGGTGGAACTCCTGCGCGCCCTCGATTCCAAGAGTGATCACGGAACACACGCAGTCGTCCCCAGCCCTGATGGCAACCACCTCTTTCTGGTGACCGGCAACAACACCCTGCTTACAGAGACGCTCCCGACGTCTCCCGTCGCAAGGGTTTGGGGAGATGACCATCTGCTCCCGCGCATGCCTGATGGCAGGGGGCACAACCGGCATGTCCTGGCTCCTGGTGGAATCATCTATCGGGTCTCTCCCGACGGAAAGGACTTCGAGATCTATGCCTCCGGATTCAGGAACATCTACGATGCATCCTTCAACAAGGATGGAGAACTCTTCACCTACGATGCCGACATGGAATACGATTTCAACACACCCTGGTACCGTCCCACTCGGGTGAACCACGTCGTCAGCGGCGCTGAATACGGTTGGCGCAACGGTGCAGGGAAGTATCCCGAATTCTATCCGGACAATCTTCCTGCAACGCTGAACATCGGTCCAGGTTCACCGACAGGTACGCTCTTTGGCTACGGCGCCAAGTTTCCTGCAAAGTACCAGAAGGCCTTCTACGTCCTGGACTGGAGCTGGGGCAAGGTCTATGCCGTTCATCTTGATGCAAACGGGGCGAGCTACACCGGTGCGAAGGAAGAGTTCATCACTGGGGCACCGCTCCCTGTCACCGATGCCATCATTCACCCGGGGGATGGAGCGATGTATTTTGCCATTGGAGGGCGTCGTGTTCAGTCAGGGCTTTACCGGGTCAGCTATGTCGGGGATCAGGATACTGATCCGATCTCCAGCAAGCCCACTTCCAGTCGCCTGCGCAATCTACGTCACCGCCTGAAGTCGTTCCATGGACACCAGGATCCCAAAGCCGTTCCAACAGCATGGCGACATTTGAACCACAAGGATCGTTTCATTGCCTGGGCCGCCCGCGTCGTACTTGAGCATCAACCCGTTTCGCAATGGTTGAACAAGGCCCTTTCCGAGAAGGTCCCGGGGCGGAGAATCCCGGCACTGATGGCACTGGCACGGGTGGAAGGCGTGTGCCCCAGCCATCGTCCGGAGGGACACAAGGTGGAAGGGGACGTTAGGGATCTCATTCTGACCTCCCTTTTGGAACTCGACTGGAACCGTTTGGATTTTGAGGAGCGACTTGGTTATGTCCGGACCATCCAGATCATCCTGCACCGGTTCGGAAACCCGTCCGGTTCCGCAATGAACGAGTTGGTAGCCAAACTGGATCCCGCCTTTCCAGCCGACACCTTCGAGTTGAACTGGCTGCTCTGTGAAACGCTGGCCTACCTTCAGGCCCCCAACACCGCGTCCAAGGGCATGGCTTTGATCGCGGGCGCGGAAAGCCAGGAGCCGCAGATGCAATATGCAAGAAGCCTCAGGATGCTGAAGACTGGGTGGACTCCCGAGTTGCGGCGCCAGCAGCTGGAATGGTTTCTCAAGGCGGCCAACTATCGGGGTGGAGCCAGCTTCTCCAAGTTCATCGAGTCCATCCGCAATGACAGCCTGGCAACTTTCACGGACGCCGAGAAGCAACTCCATGCGGCACTGATCGACAAGGCTCCCGAGCAAAAGACCGCTTTTGAAAATCTTGGAGAGATGTTTGTCGGGCGGACCCCAACCAACTGGACCCTTGAGGAACTGAGCAAGGCCACTGATACCGGGCTGAAGAACCGGGATTTCGAGAATGGCAGGAAGATGTTTTCTGCAGCTGCCTGTTTCGCATGTCATCGTTTTGGGAATGCGGGTGGCATGACCGGGCCCGACCTGACCGGTTCAGGCGGACGCTACAGCCCCCATGACCTTCTGGATCAGATCATCAACCCCAGCAAGGAAATCAACGAGCAGTTTGCCCCCATCGTCGTCACTAAAACGGATGGAGAGACCATCTCCGGCGTGGTGGTCAACCTCAATGGTGATACGGTCACGCTCAACACTGACCTGACCGACCCGAACCAACGCGTCAGCGTCGACCGCAAGCAGGTGAAGGACATTGAGGTCTCAAAGCTTTCGCCGATGCCTCCAATGCTCTTGAACATGCTGAAGAAGGAGGAGGTTCTCGACCTCGTTGCCTACATTCTCAGCGGTGGGGACGCGAAGCATAAGATGTTCAAGTAGCGTGCTCCTTCCCTCCCAATGGGAGGATTTCAGACTGCAGGTATTCTTCACGGATCTCCTCAAGCCGTCTTCCAGTGGCGAGGAGATCCGTTATTCTTTCCAGCGATTGCCTTATGGGATGTCCACCGGAATGGAGACGTTGCCCCTGAAGACAGGCGACTCCCTTTTTGATCGAGTCCAGGGCAATGGCATGCATTTGAGGGGAATCACCTAGAGCACCCGCTGATGCTACTGGATCGAGGTTTTCAAGGATGAATTCTGGAAGAAAGTGGATCCGGTGATTGAGGTAGAGTTCGCAGCCCAGATGAAACATCTCCCATAGTTCCGGAAGATTGAAATTGGCTTTTGTCGCAAACCGTGAACGGACGGTTTTCATTCCTTCATCAATCACGTCACTTGCCTCGTAAAACGCCTGGTCCCGTTCGCCATTCCCCAACTCCGGACCGGAAAGAACCCGGCCTTTCCAACGTGCCAGAAGGAGTCTCGTCTTCAAGCCAAGAGCAAACCATTCGGGACGCAGTCGCTCCTCACGCTTCGTTCTTCGAAGAATTTCCCGAAGGTTCGCTTCAATGGCATTCCAGGGGATGGTCTTGTTCTCGATTCTGGCACCAAGCAACTGCAGTTGAGCCGTCGTCAGCAGCCGATTACGGTCATCCCGGTTGAGCATTTTGGAGACGATTGTCCTTTTGAATGCCTTTTCAGCCAGCTGTGCCGCCTTATCGAGGTCGCCCTCAAGTTCCCTATGGATTCCAGCATTCAGAAGTGCGATCACCTGGCGTCGTTCGAAGAGCGGATGTTTGTTAGGGGGAAGTGTATCCAGAAGTTTGATGGCTTCGTGGAACCACCCCGAGACCGCCTTAGATCGGGTTGAGCTCTCGGTCTTCATTGCCAATTCCGCCTTGTTAAGGAGAGTCCCTGCCAAATGGTAGGGATACCATGGGCTTTGATCCAAAGGCATGCGGCGTCTTAGATTCAGCGCCTCATCAAAACATCGTTCGGCTTCATCAAGATCGCCGGATGGGTTGCTCATTACAGCGATACCTTGCTTCATCCACTGGTCTGACATTTCATCCATGGCATTCAGGGTTTCCATGCTTTGAGTGAAAGAAAACGGACTCATGAGGTTCGTTGAACGGGGTTTTCCTCGATCGCCTTACCTGGTCTTGAACCAAAGCTGGTTGTGCCATCTTTCCGAAACCGTCGCCAGGTGAGTGCAAACCCCGTCCAGACCAACAACGTCCCTGCAGCCGAAGCCAGTCCGGCCAGAGTCTGGCCGAGAATTCCTCCAGCTTCACCGGTATGAATCCAGCGGATCCACGACCGCGCACGTTGGGCTGTTTTCTGATTCGAGAACGTTTCAACACTTTCGACCGTAACTGTAATTGATGAGACCTTCAAAACGGCTCTCTTGTCGGGTCGCCCACGATGACTCCCATAGGTCGTGAATTCCATGACTGGGGAAGGAGAACCGGGCAGTCGAAGCCGAACGGATTTCCAATTGGGATCGTGCGACAGGGCTGCCGACCATGCCAGGTCGATCCACTGGTACCCAATCTTGGCTCGTTCATCATCCCTGTTTGAATCCTCACCTGCATGTGCACCGGCTTGCCGCGAAGGTCTTCGTCCCCGCTCAGGAGCTTTTTCGCCCGTTAGTTGGTAAAGCGCTTTTGTTGGCCATGAGTAGGAAAAGAAGATGCCTGTTGTCGCTATCAGGAAAAGGGAAATGGCGAACCAGAATCCAAGGACGTTATGCCAGTTCCAATCACGTGCCTTTCCCTTCAGGCTCGTTTTGAACTTCAGGATAGCCCCGAAGGCTCGCTCGGTTGGGCGCCGAGGGAACCAGAGAACCAATCCGCTCAAAATCAGAAACACAAAGCCAATGTTGCCAGCCCCTGTTATCGCCTTCCCGATGCTTCTTTGGTCATCCTTCATTGCCAGCCAGCGATGAAGGTCCGTCACAACATGGAAAAAGGCACGCGCCCTCTCCGAACCCCGCCCGAGGACCGCACCCGTATAGGGATTGAAGAAGATTTCCTCTCTCCTTCCAAACGATATGGAAACGGGAGCGGTTGGATCGGATTGCGCCGACACGGAGCCCCGGGCTACATTCGATCGGACAATGGTCCTGAGTTCATTG
>CAZKNW010000195.1:0-7563 GCA_964554035.1 uncultured Verrucomicrobiota bacterium | reverse complement strand
GAAGAAGCAGGATGGCCAGGCCGAGGCCCCGAAGCTGGATGCCGGAAAGCTCAAGGAACGGGTGGCAAAACTTCTTGAAGCCGATCCCTACAAGAACTTCGTCGGTCTCGACGAGAAGGAACACAGCTTCACCGACGACGAGAAGAAAATCATTGTCGAAAGGGCAGGCAAGCTGTTTGCCGAAGTCGAACCCCTGCTTCTCAGGATGGTCATGGATTCCCTGGGTCGGTCGTCACGGGATATCGGTCTCAAGGCGGAGGGATACATCGGTGAAAGTGACCTGATCTCCAAGTTCGAGGAACGCATCATCAACCTTGCTGAATATGTGATCACAGCCAAGGGAAGCGACAAGATCGAGGGCAAGCTCAACAAGAGCCACGTCACCATCACTGACTACAAGTTCGATATGGACGTGAGGATGTCCGCGGCGAGGGCGTTGACCGATTCCATTGGTTCCTTCGATGGCTGGGCCAAGAAGGCCAAGGGCGACATTCACAACAAGGTGAAGGGCGAGATTGAGAGCATGCTCAACAGCGGCAACCTGAAGTCCTTCAGTGACTCGATGTTGTCGCGTCCCCTGCGCGAGTGGTACCTGAAGCAGCAGTCGCTCTTGAAACTGCTTCCACCCATGAGGAGTTCCACGCCTCCTCCATCCTCCTCTTCGGCCAAGAAGATGGCCGCGGAGGACAAGGAATAGAACCGAGGTTCTACTCCTTTACGATGGGAGCGGTCTGCTCCTTGGTGGTGACGCCCGGGGGAAGTTCCATGATCTGGATGTTCCGGAAGTGGATCTCTGCCCCCTCGGATTCCAGGCATAGGTAGCCCTTCTTTACGGACGCCTGGCTGACGCCATTCACGAACTTCCCGTTCACTGACAGCTTCACGACCCCATCCACGCAGACGACATCGTAATAATTCCATTCGCCACGTGGCTTGCAGCGGTTCTCGATCGACTTGCTGCGCTTGCCTCTTGGGTTGTCAGGAACGGTCACCAGCCCGTTGGCACCAAAGAGTTCCCCGTGGACATAGGCGATCGGGGGCAGGGAACCGTCCTTGAGTCGATGCAGCTTGGGCCAGTCCAGCTCCAGCATCTGGATCTCCATTCCCTTGGGAAGCCGGCGACCTTCGGGCACGGAACCTTCACTCCATGCAAACACGCCTGAGTTTCCGCCCGGTTCCATGTGTCGCCATTCAATGTGCAGGATGAAGTTTTCATATTGCTTCTCGGAACGCATCACCCCGATCGGATGTCCCGTGCAGACAAGTAGTCCGTCCTTCACTGACCAGGTGTCCTTGGAAGTGTTGACGTCCACCCAGCCGCTCAGGTCCTTGCCGTTGAACAGGGGCTTGAAGGAGGGTACCTCAGTCGCCGCATGGGCCACAGATGTGCAGAAGATCAGCAGTAGGAAAATGCGAACATTCATGATCCCCGAGATTTGTCCGCAGATGTCGCAGAGTCACGCAGATTGTGAACATACCTTTTGTAGAACAATCTGGGGTTCCCGAAATTGAGGAGGATCGCTTTGTTCTTTCGGGATGCCTTGAGGTAGTTGAGAACCTGGGCTTCTTCGATGCCGCGGATTTCAGTCAAAGCCTTCAGTTCGACGAGCACGTTGTCAAAGCAGATGAAGTCGATGCGGTAGGAAGTGTGTAGTCGTGTTCCCTCATAGTGGATTGGGAGTTCCACTTCACGGGCATAGGGGATCTTTCTCAACTTGAACTCGATCTCCAATGCTTCCTGATAGACGGCCTCCAAGAAACCATGCCCCAGCCCAGAATGAACCTTCATGGCCGCACCAATAATCGCATAGGTATCGGGATCTCGCCGTTCCCCAGATGATCTAACCTCCATACAAAGAAGCTATCCCCAGATGTCGCAGAATCACGCAGATATTTCTGCCTCTGAATAATCTGCGCCATCTGCGAAATCTGCGGATTAGAATTCCCAGAGTCTTCTCGTTATCCCCGCCCCTGGAGCGTTCCATTGGATGAGGCGGATTGCATGGATCCTTGATTCGCCGGGTTCCATCGCAGGATCGATGCGGAGTTGGGTGAGGCGGTCTTTTCCGAGCGAAAGCCCGACCTGATAGGTATGGGGTTGTCCATCCGGAACAACCTCGATCATCTTCATGCGGTCCTTGTGGGATCCCTTTTCGCGATCCGTGGACCAGTAAAGTTGGGCCTTGCTGCTTCCGGTCCGAGTCATGGTAATCTCGACCGCGCAGTTGCTGGTCAATTTGGAGAAGGCACTGGTCTGGATGAAGGGGTCCTTGTGGTCGGCCTGGACCACCAATGCACCATCGATGCGATGGATCGTCGTCTTGCTGCTGCCTTCCCAGCCGAGGAAGGATTTCTTGTACCTGGGATTGGGAACGGGCACGAGGGTATCGGTTTCAACGAGGTGGTCCGAAATCAGTTGGTTGAGTTCCCTGACCCGTTCAGCCTGTGAGGCGGACTGATCCACCAGTTCCCCGGGATCATTTTCCAGATGAACGAGTCGCAAGCGGTCGGACTGTCCCGGTCCATCGGCGAAGAAACGGGTAAGCTTCCACGGGCCGCGGCGGACGGAGGTGGCTGTGATGGTTCCGGTGGCGGGAGGTGAATGGGGAAAGTGACAGAAGATGGCCCGCTTAGGATCGCCCTTGGATTCCCCACTAAGGATGGGACCAAGATCGATGCCATCCACGACCTGTTCGGGTGCGGGGTGGTTGCCTGTAGCAGCGAGCAGGGTTGGGAAGATGTCGATGGACGACACCAGTGATTCACTGACCGCGTTCTCCGGAATCACTCCGGGCCAGCTGGCGATGAATGGAACGCGCTGGCCTCCGTCGGCAATGTTGCCCTTTCCGTTGTGAAGTGGATGGTTGTTGGTGGCCAGTTCACCGGCCACGTAGTTGTATTCGTTGCCTCCGTTGTCCGATGTGAAGATCACGAGGGTGTCCTTGTTCAACCCGAGTTCCTCCAGTGCCTTCATGATTCTGCCCACGTTGGCATCAAGCGTCTCGATCATGGCTGCCATGACCGGGTTTTTCCTCGGGGCGTCCTTGGGCAGGGTCTTCGCGATTTCACGATACTTGGTCACCAGCTCAGGCTTGGCTTCGAGGGGAGCGTGAACCGAGTAGTACCAGAGATTCAGGTAGAAGGGCTTTCCTTCCGCTGCCTGCTTCTTCATCCATTTGATGGATTCAGTCGTGATGACATCATCGATGTGGCTTCCTTCGGGTGCCTGCGGAATGGTGTCGATGGGCCACGGGGCAAAGAAGCCGCCGGGAGGTCCCGGGTGTTCGCGTCCTCCAATGACGTGGTCAAATCCTTGCTGGTCCGGAAAGTAGGGCGCCCTGCCAAGATGCCATTTCCCCACGAACGCAGTGGCGACTCCGGCTTCCTTCAGTCGTTCGGCGAGGGTCACGTAGTGGTTTGGAAAACGGGTTCGGGTCTCCGGCTCGATGGCGTGGGCGTTGGGTGAGGCGGAGGCTTTGAGTTGGGGATCGAGCACAACCTGGGGTAAGTGACAGGCGGGGGTGGTGAGTCGGATCCGTCCGGGATACTGACCTGTGAGGATACTGGCCCTCGTTGGGGAGCAGAGCGGGCTTGCCGAGTAGGCGTTGACGAACTTCATGCCCTGGCTGGCCAGCTTCTCAATGTGGGGCGTGCGATAGAACTGAGGTTCATCCTTCACATAGGCACTTGTGTCCGCCCAGCCGAGGTCGTCTGCAACGATCAGGACGACGTTGCGTGCCTTTCGTTTCTTGTCATGAGAAAGGGGAGGTGCATTGCCGATGACTTCCTTTGCCAGCGCGGCAAAAGGCGCCTCGGCTTCGGTGCCAATGGCCTTGTAGGCGTCCCATCCAAGCTTGTGGGCACCAGTCTCGGTGATGATGCCCAGTCGGAGTCCTCCCTCTCGGTCAGGCATGTCCTGGTACCGGTGCAGGTGATAGGCCTCGATCTCCGGAAGCTTCTTCAGCTTGTCGAAGGTGTAGACCAGTCCGGCGACCTGCCGCTTCTGGTCTTCCTCACTCAGTGTGGGCGTGTTGAATCCCTGCTCGGACAGAAGGATCCCACGTGTCTGCCCCTTGAACCGCATTTGCGGCTGCTTCATGTAGTCGACCAGAACCTCAAGGTTCCTCGGGGTGATGTAGGGCGTGTCGAAGTCCAAGGTGACCTCGGTATCCTCCCAAGTGTCCGGATTCCTCAGGTTGCGTGGATAGGGGTGGTAGGCCAGTCCCCACTCAAAGTCGCCCTCCGTCCTGGAAAATTCCGCGAAGAGGGTCAGTAGGTTACGGGCATGGTAGGTGCCATGTCCGGAACTCTGTTTGTTCCAGTGATGGGTCATCGAGAGGAAGACGCGCGAATGGGGATCATGGAGACGGGTGGCCAGGTGCACGATCCTTGCGGACCGATGCAAGGTTTCCAGATACACGGCCAGTGGCTGATCCCCCATGTTGGTCCAGGTTCCTCCCTGGTCGACCTCGTTGTGCAGGACCCAGTTGCTGATCCGTCCATGCGCTCCGTCCTCCCTTGAGTAGCGTTCCGCGAGGAGTGCGATGACAGCCTGGTAAAGGGCGGTGCCCCTGGGGGTGGTGAGGTTGGGCATGGAATAGGTGCCTCTGGGTTCGGCATCCGGATGGGTCATCAGGGAAGTCGGCATCCCGGCGGCATCCCGATGATTCCCCACGAGGAGAATACAGCTGACGATGACGTTCTTGCGGCTAAGGCGACGAATGGTTTCGTCACGCCAACCAAGGCTCTTCTCGTTGAGGTAAAAGGTCTGGTTTCCGAAGGGGTGGGGTTTCCAGCCCGGGCGTGGCTTGTCGGAAAGTATGGAGGTGAGAACGAAGTTGATGGTGGCGTGCTGGATTCCGAGATCGAAGATCTCGTGGCTGTCATCGTTGAGAGGCACCATGCCCCCGAGGCCCTTGGGATGATCGGCGCTGAGTTTTGGGAGGTCTTGTTGGAGGGATGGGGCGACTTCATCAGCCCAGTGGTTCTGTGACAGCGCCAGCCCCTCGGCGTCCACAAGCCGCCAACGTGAAAAGGCCCGGTCGCGCCTCTCTTCGAAACGGGGAAGGGTGATCGTGAAGTTGCCGTCCGGGTTCGGGTTGATGTCGGTGGCGGGCCTGCCCGGGGAGTGAGCGTGCAGGTGAGGCGGGATTTCCTGAATCCGTGCGGGTGTCTTGCTCTGGCCGGTGATGGTGAGGTCCCTTTCCGAGACCTGGATGGAATGGACCTGTGCCGGATACCCGTCGCGAAGATGGGTTAGGATCTCCCTGGACAGCGTGTCGCGCTCGGACTGGATTCCTGCCAGCTCCGAAGCCGCCCTTCGCTCTTCGGCATTGGCGGGGCGCAGGCAGAGATTGCGAAGCTGGAACACGGTTCCCTCGTTTCCCTTCAGGGCGAAATGGAATCTCAGGTCAGGATGCTTCTCCGGAAAGGAAGGGGCCTTGCTGAGATCCATGTGAAAGGGTTGCCATGTCTCCGCGAAAGGAAGGGGCTTGGATCCGGCGAAAACCATTTCACCTCCCTTCTGGCGGAACCTCACATCGAAGGCCTTGAGTCCCGACGGAGCAAAGTATTCAAAGGAAAGGACCTGGTGGGATTCCGGATTGAGATCCTGAGTGATGGTGCCGGTCCAGAAGTGGGGCGTCTTGCCGGTGATCCTCAGTTCAAGGATCGAGCCTCTCGGCTCGAGTTCCACGTCTCTTGAGGGACCCCGCGTGAGTGGTAGTTCGGCCAGGCACGAGAGGCCGGCAAGGAGAATGGACAACAGCAGGGGGAAGCGAATGGGGAGCATGTACTGAATTGCTTGAAAAAGTGGCCTAGCGGGACTCGAGTTCCCGCTTTGCTTTCCTGATCGCATCGACCATCGGATCCCAGAACTGGAGAGGGATCACCACGATCTGGTGCCGGCCGCCGTGGCTCTTGGGATACCACATGTGGAAGTAGACGTCTCTTCCGCTCCCCTGCTTGTAGACCCGGGCCAGGCCCTTGAATCCCTCGAAGGGCGGGATTGCTGGGTTGATGTCCCTCAGGACCTTCATGAAGAAGATCGTGTCGAGCAGCTTGTCGAAGAAACCACGAGAATCAGGCTCGGGACCAGTGGGTTGAGCAGTGACCTTGGCTAGCCGGTTGATGGCTTCCTCGAGCTCGGTGGGCTTGGTGTTCGAAAAGGGGAAGAGCATGAGTTCCGACTTGGAGTAGCCCTTGCTCCGCTTGGTGATGCGCAGGCGCAGGCGATACTGGTCCTTGTAGTGCGACACGGCCACGCCAAGGTTCCAGGTATAGCGAAGATATTCGCCCGTCACTGCCTCGTCTTCGGAGTAGAGGATCTTCTCGTCCGTCAGGGGAACCATGGATTCGGCGATGCGTTGTGCCAGTGATTTCTTCATGCCCGTCCGCTCCTTCATAGGTGATGAATCTCCCGATATCTTTTGAAAAAGGGCCAGAATCCTCAAGCGCGAGCCATTCGGGTCCTCATGGAGGGAATGACATCAAAAGGTTCAGGCGTCCAGAGAAGAGAATTCTCAGGACCGAGATGGATCTTGGGGCCTTGGTGACCGACCTGTCTGGACGCGGAAAATCAGGCGTGAGATTGACCCGGGAAAACGTGCATTTCCCCCTGAGATTCCGGCAACCTGTCCCCTGTTGGTTGCAATGGATATGTTTTTTGGACACCTTCTTGCCATGTTTTCCCGAGACATGAGTCATCGTCGTTTCTTCGTTCCTCAATTCCGAAGCAGGCTGTCCCTGCTAGCCGGAGTTTTCCTGATTCTGGGTTCGCTGTTTTTACCTGCCGCGGAGAAGGCGAAGGAACCGCTGGTTCATATGGATCTCTCCGAGCAGGAGATGAAGGAAGTTTCCCTGGCCTACAAGCTTCTCGACATTTGCCTCGAGGCGGCAGCCCGCGACGTGGATGCAAAAGGGGCTCGCCCCACCATCCTTGCCCGCCAGATGTCGATATGGGGAACGGCGGTCTTTGATGCCTGGGCTGCCTACGATGAGAAGGCGGTCTCGTCGCGCATGGGCGATGCATTGCGCCGTCCCAAGCGTGAGCACAAGTTGGCCAACAAGGAGAAGGCCATCGCCTATGCCAGTCATCATGCCATGCTCTTTGCCTTTCCGGATTCCAAGGATTACCTGATCGAGGAGATGAACAAACTGGGCTATGACCCGTCCGTGATGTCGACCAGCAAGCGCAAGCCTGAGGGCATCGGATACCTTGCCGCGCAGGCCGTGATTGATTATCGCAGGAATGATGGGGCCAACCAGCTAGGCAACGAGATCGGCGGCGATGGGATGCCCTACAGCGACTACACCCACTACCGTCCGGTGAATCCTCCTGACAAGATCCTCGATCCGGACCGCTGGCAGCCGATCGAATTTACCAACCCTGACGGAACCAAGTTCACACCTGGCTTTCTGACACCGCACTGGTATCGTGTGAAGCCATTTGCCCTGGACACCACCGATCAGTTTCGTCCGGGCCCTCCTCCATTGATGACGAAGAATCCAAAGCTTCTGAGGGAACAGGCGGACAAGGTGCTCGAGTACAACCAGACCCTGACC
>CAZKNW010000194.1:0-7577 GCA_964554035.1 uncultured Verrucomicrobiota bacterium | reverse complement strand
ATATCAGGTAGGGCGATCACTCCGTGAGCGCCTGAGCTTGGTTTACCAGCGCACCGACGGCATTGTTTAACCGTCCGCAGTACAGGCCCGCGCGGAGCGACGGGCCCTACCGTTTTCACACAGTCCGTTCAGGCTGTCAGAACCTCCCCAACCCACAATCCCGATTCAATGGAAGTCATGGCTCAGCCCCACCTTGGGAAGGATGGAACCCATGGGATGGATCTTCTTGGCCAACACCGTCACCACTCCCCGTTGATTCTGAAGTCGCCCCTCAATGATCAGGAACTGCTCCTGGGTGATCACGAGGCGGTTCTTTTCAAAGGTGCCTGAAGGTACGAAGGCATTGGAGATCCCTGACTCATCCTCAAGACTGATGAACATGTGCCCCTTGGCTGTTCCAGGGCGTTGCCGGCAGATGACCATGCCTGCGATCTTCACCCATCGGTCGTCGCCCTCATAGACCAGGTCCTCCGCCATCACGATGTCCGTCATCGCCTTGCGAAGATAGGCCATGGGATGCGGCCCCGTGGTCAGGTGCATGCGTCGATAGTCCGCATCCAGTCGCTCAACGGGATCCATGGACGGAAGCACCTGGGAAACGGTCGCCCCCTCTTCGTCGCCCCCTGACGAATCCCGTCCAGCCGCCCGGACTTCCGACTGAAAGAACAGGTCCTCAGGATCAACCAGTTTCTCGACCTTCCAAAGTGCATCCCGTCGATGCCCAGCCAGTTCGTTCAACGCCCCCACTTCGGCAAGGGCGCGGCGTTCATCCTTGGGAAGCCGGCTCCGCAGAAGGAAGTCCTCGAGGTTCGCCCAATCACGAGCTTCCCGCTCGGTGAGAATCCTTTCGGCGGAAACATGGGAAAGCCCCTTGAGGGATGAAAACCCCAATCGAATCGTCCGGTCATCCACGACAAGGCATTTCCAATCCGAAAGCCCGACATGCACCGGCAGGACCCGGATGCCATGACGCCTGGCATCCTTGATCAGGGTGTCGGAGGAATAGAAACCCATGGGCTGGTTGTTCAGGAGCGCCGAATAAAATTCGGCGGACCGATGACACTTCAACCATGCACTCACGTAGGCAATCCCGGCGAAGCTGATGGCATGGGATTCAGGAAAGCCATAGAGGGCAAAGGACCGGATCGAGTTCACGATCTCATCCTGAACCTCAGGTCTGACACCCTTCTCATCCAGTGCCTTCCGCAGTTTGTCCACAACACGGTTCATGCGTTCCTCGGAACGATGAAAACTCATGGCCCTCCTCAACTCCTCCGCCTCTGAACCGGTGAAGTCCGCCATGATCATTGCAATCTGCAGAACCTGTTCCTGGAACAAGGGAACTCCAAGGGTCCGCTCCAGGACGGGCTTGAGATCGGGGTGCATGTAGGTGATCGGTTTGATGCCCTGCCTTCGATCCAGGTAGGGATGGGTCAGGTTGCCAGCGATGGGACCGGGACGAATGATCGCGACCTCGATGGCCAGGTCGTAAAAGATCTTGGGCTGCATTCTCGGGATCGTCGCCATCTGGGCCCGGCTCTCGATCTGGAACATCCCGATGGTGTCCGCTGCGCGGATCATCTCGAAGGTGGCCGGATCCTCCTGGGGAATCTTGTGGAACTCCACATGCCGATCCGCGCCCCGTGAGCAACTGACCTCAAGACATTCCTCCACCACCGCCATCATTCCCAGCCCCAGGAGGTCGATCTTGATGATTCCAAGGTCCTCGCAGTCATCCTTGTCCCACTGCATGATCACCCTTCCCGGCATGGTCGCCGGTTCCAATGGCACAACCGAGTCCAGACCATGATTGCAGACCACCATGCCCCCGCAGTGCTGCCCAAGGTGTCTTGGAAGTCCATAGGCCTGCCTGTAGAGGGACAAAAGTGCCGGTAGCCTTGGGTGGTCACCGGAAAGCCCCGCCTGCTCGATCTGATTCATCAGCTCCAGGGTGTGGGGAAAATCACCCGAGGCATACAGCTCTGAGAACCGCCCAAGGAACTGGTCCGGCAACCCAAGCGCCTTGCCCATTTCCCGCATGGCACTGCGACCTCGGTAGGTAATGACGTTGGCCGTCATCGCCGCTCCGTTCGGGGCAAAACGGCGATAGACCTCCTGTATGACCTTCTCGCGCTGGTCCCCGCTTGGGAGATCCAGGTCAATGTCCGGCCATGAGGAACGCCCTTCGCTGAGAAAGCGCTCAAAGAGAAGTTTCGATCCGATGGGATCCACGGCCGTGATGCCAAGGCTGTAGCACACCGCACTGTTCGCCGCGCTCCCCCTGCCCTGGACCAGGATTCCCTCGGACCGGCAGAAGTTGACGATGTCCCAGACGATCAGGAAGTAACCGCCAAAGCCCAGCTTGCTGATCAGGGCTAGCTCATGGTCGAGCTGCTTTCGCACCTTCTCCGTGATCCCGCCATAGCGACGTTTCGCCCCTTCGTAGGCCTCATACCGAAGCTTCCCATCAACGTCCTCATCCGGCTTGAGGGGATAGTCCGGAAATCGATAACCCAGATTCGCGAGGGTGAAGTCCAGCTGTTCTGCAACGCGGACCGTATTGGATACAGCCTCAGGCAGATCCCTGAACAACTCCATCATCCCTGCTGCGGACTTCAAGTGCCGTTCGGAATTCAGGGCCAGCAGACGACCTGCCTCATCCAGTCGTGTGTGATTGCGCAGACAGGTGAAGACATCCTGGAGACCACGCCGGTCCGATGTCGCATACTGCACCCCGTTGCTGGCAACAATGGGCAGCCCAAACCGCTCCGCCAATGCCACCTGGGCGCGGATCTCCCTTTCCTCCCCGCGAAGGTGATGACGTTGGAGTTCCACAAACACGCGGTCCTTCCCAAAGATCTCCTTCAACCGGATCAGGGTCCCTTCCGCGGTTTCCCGGTCATCCGCCTGAATGGCCCGCCTTAGCGGGCCCTCTTCGTCGCCGGTCAGGCAGACCAATCCTTCACCGAATTCCCGCAGTTCGTCCCATTGGACCGCATGCTCGTTCTTGGGAGACCGCAGCTTGGCCCGCGTCACGAGGCGACAGAGGTTCCGGTAACCCACCTGACTGCCTACCAGAACCGGTAGGACATCTCCTCCATCCATGGTCAGTTCACTCCCAACCAGCGCCGCCAGTCCCTGTTCCTTGGCCGAATGAAAAAGCCGGGGTGCGCTGGGGACTCCATCGCGGTCACAGAGGGTCAGAGCAGGAAGTTCAAGTCGTGCACACTCGGCGGCCAGTGCCTCCGGGGATGAGGCTCCTCGAAGAAAGCTGAAGGCGCTGCGGGCATGAAGCTCGACGAATCCACCTGACGCCCTCTCAGTCATACATGCCTTCCAGGGTCCATTCCCCCTTCTCCCGGACCAGCCTGAAGAGCCCTCCTTGGTCCAGCTCGAGATCCCACTCCTCCCGCTCCCATTGATCCTCGTTCCACCAGTCGCCCGACTGCTGCCAGGGTCCGGAACTCAGGCGAACGCTGCCCGAGGCCTTGGCGGAGGTGATGCGGATGACGACCGATTTACCTTCCACCTGTTGCAACTGCACCCGCACCGGACAAGGCGGACGAAAGCGACGCAGCGGAAGCCCCAGTCTCCGTCGGGCCACATCCGGCTTCTTCACCTTTCCCATGCCCGGGGCAAAGAGTCCCATCGTTACCTCATCAGGCCGATTGGAGTCCGGCACCTCCGGATTCCCCACACGCCCCTGCCCGATCAAGGCCTCCAGCCGGGCCACGGTTTCAGCAAAGCGGTTCGGATCCCTCAGTGTGCTTTCGAAGAGCGAGAGCTGTTGCTGGACCGGCCTGGCCGGACGCGCCTCCAGGGTCAGTCCTGTCACCGGGGCTTCCGAGCGGAAATTCTCCAGGTAGGTGTGGATTACCCGGATGACCTGTTCCCCCTTGCGGGTAGGTTCAGGGAGCCGGAACAGGTGTTCATGATGGGTCCCGTCCTCCATGTTCAACCGCATCCGCACCTCGGCCACGGCAAGGTAGTTCATCTCCAGACGCACGAGCATCTGATTGAGGAAGCGATTGATGGCAAAGATCAGTGCCTCGAGACGCTCAATGCCGTTCTCAAAATCGGTGGCCTCCATCAGGTTTTCATTGGGCACATGGATCTTCAGGGGACGATCCCGCCCTCCACAGGCCATCTCCCAGAGAGGCAACACCGCGGCACCCAGCCTTTCCACCACGTCGTTCTTGGGCAGTTTCTTGAGCTGCCCCAGGGTGCGGATGCCCCATCCCTGGAAAACCGACTTCATCTCGGCATCCAGGCCAAGGCTTTCCACAGGCAGTGGATCCAGGAATTCCCTTTGCCCCTTTTCCGTGTCGGGAACCACCTTCAGCGGGGATGCATGCCTTGCCGCCAGCAGGGCCAGCGAGGGATTGGAGGCGATCCCAACCTGTGGGTAGAGATGAAGCAGGCCCAGGGCCTCGACACATTTCTGACCCAGTTCCTCATGCTGCCCACGGGCATAACGACTGCCCTTCAGGTGAAGCAGGGCCACCCCTCCCGCCGTCGACTCGATGCGTGGAGTGATGTCCGAGGCCCATTGCATCACCGCCTCCTGTGCGGACATCTCGTTGCCCACCGAACGGACACGAAGCACGAGGTCCCTGCAACGCCCCTGCCCCTGCGTCCCGGTCATCCCCTTCTCCACCCCAAGCCGTCTGGCCGCGGCATTCAGCTGAAGGATCTTCCATCGCCCCCGGTCACGGGCATGCTCCTGGTAGCCGGCATCCTCCAGCAGGCCCACGGGACAGCGCACCAGTTCCGGTTCATGACGAAGCACGGACTGCAGGGCAAATTCAGGAATGTGGATGCAGGCATACATGGGGCAGCTTCCAATTAGAGCATTCACGCAGCCGAGGCTGGGGTCAACCCTCGGACAGGGGCTGTCGAAGGCAGGAGAGAGTTTTCTCCCGCAGATTCAGAAAAGCCGCAGATTACAGATTGAAGTAGGTTGCTTCCAATCTGATGAGGCAAGACTCCACAGAACGACCCCATTTCTCCAAGGTTCCGCTGTCCCGGCACGTTGACACCGGAATCCCAGATCATTACAAAAACCCATCCCGAATCTCCTGAAACGGATAAAAACCATGAACACCAGAACCTTCGTCAAGTCCCTGGCCGCCTGCGGACTGATTTCCTCGCTCCTTGCCACATCAGCCTGTAAGACATCCCGATCCGATGCCGCTGACGAGGCATCCGCACCCACCCCCAAACCAAGTAAAAGCATGTCGAATTACGGAGTGACCTCAGCCCCGTTCGGAAAAACGCCGGAAGGCCAGGAAGTCGAAGTCTTCACCCTCGTCAACAAGAGTGGCGTGGTCGCCAGGATCATGACCTACGGAGCGACCTTGACCGAACTGCATGTCCCCGACCGCAACGGCAACATGGGCGACATCCTCCTCGGCTTTGACAACCTGGAGCAGTACATGAAGGAGAGTCCCTACTTCGGGTGCACGACCGGTCGCTATGCCAACCGAATCGCCAAGGGACAGTTCACGCTCGATGGTAAGACCTACAAGTTGGCGACGAACAATGATCCCAACCACCTTCATGGTGGCAACAAGGGCCTGGACAAGCGCGTCTGGTCGGCCGTTGCAGCCATGCGTCCTGAAGGTCCTTCCGTCCGTTTCAGCTACACCTCCCCGGACGGCGAGGAAGGTTATCCCGGAACACTCTGGATGGTGGTCACCTACATCCTCACCAATGACAACGAGCTGACCATCGAGTATGAGGCCAAGACGGATCAGGCCACGCCGATCAACCTGACCAACCACGCCTACTTCAACCTGAAGGATGGCGGTGCCTCCTCCAACCACGGGCACATGCTGCAGATCAATGCGGACTACTACACCCCGGTGGATGCGACCATGATCCCGACCGGCGAGATCGCCACTGTGAAAGGAACCCCGATGGACTTCACCACCCCGACCGCCATCGGCGCACGGATCGCCCAGGTAGGCACCGACCCCAAGGGATATGACCACAACTACGTGCTCCGTCCCGGCAAGGAAAGCGCCATGCGCAAGATCGTGACGGTCTATGAGCCCACCACTGGCCGTGCCATGGACATCTCAACGACCGAGCCCGGTGTCCAGTTCTACAGCGGCAACTTTCTGGATGGCACCCTGACCGGAAAATACGGAAACGTGTATGAGTATCAGAACGCTTTTTGCCTGGAGACCCAGCACTTTCCGGATTCCCCGAACCAGCCCAAGTTCCCAAGTGTGATCCTGCGTCCCGGCGAGACCTATCGCCACATCACCACGCACAAGTTCTACACGAGGTAGGACTGACTGAACTTCATGGAGACGGCGATTTCAGGCTTCTGAAATCGCCGTCTCTTTTTGTCAGTCCCTGTCGGTCCATCACATCCAGCACCGGCATTACCACCCTGCGGGAGGCACCCACGGCCTGCCTGAGGTCACTCACGGTCGCCTTGCCCGCCTTTCTCAGGTGCCCCTTCACCATGCGCCGGATGCGGTTGTATCCGGCGGGTGTCAAAACCAGGTCCCTTTCCGGGCAGATCACCTCTCCGATTGTCTCAAGGTAGCGTAGGGCTTCCTCGGATTCCTTCTCAGAGCAAAGGACCCTGCGTGATGGGGGATCCATGGGGTCCTGATTGAGTAGATCCTTCAAGCGATCCACTTCAGCCTGAAGATGGGGTGGGCACTGGACGGAATGCCCGAGCAGCGAGACCAGCCCCTTTTCTACCGTCCATACACCCTTCCCGCCGTGATGCAGAAACTGGTCCATCGCCTCGGGGGGGATCCCCTTCCTCCGAATGAGATTGGCACTGTTCATTCCGGGAAGATTCGGGAATTCACCATGAAAGGATTCCAGTTTCCCGAGCACAGCGGCACGAACCTCACTTTCAAGGGATTGCAGCCAGGCAAAGGTCCCGATTTTTGCAATCACCTCACTCCCCTCAACCGCCTTCCCAATCACATCCTGGTGAAAACGCGTATTCGGAAGAATGCCCGCAAGGGGAACAACACCCTCCTCCTTCACCTGACTCTCCACCCAGACCGTCACCTCAGCGGGCGCTTCAGCCCTTTCCCTGAGAAGCTGCTGCCGGGAGCTCGAACCAAAGGAAGGACGCCTACCCTTTACCCCTGCCAGGACAATGCCGCCACCCATTGTCCAACGTTGGGAACTGTCGCGAATGACAAAACGATCCCCTTCAAAACAGGCGAGCGGTTCATCCAGCGTGAGCGAAGCCAGGCAGGATTCTCCCGGCATCAGCGTTCTACCTGCTTCCAGCCGGAGCCTGGCCAGTCGTGCCGTCGTTCCAAGATGCACCCAGACCCGGACCGCACTTCGAAGGGCCTTGGCCTCATGGGCCATCCTGCCTCCCTCCACCCGATGGATAACGGCATCGAGCCTTTCAAAGGGTTCCAGTGTGGAACAGGTCGTCAGCAGCGAGCCACGACGAACGCCCCCTTCTCCCATCTCCACTCCACCCAACTGGACCGCCAGCCGCATTCCGGGCTGGCTGGATCCGATGGTCTTTCCGTGGTTCTGCAGTGACCTGACCTTCGCCATCTGTCCTCCAGGATGCATCTTCAGTT
>CAZKNW010000193.1:0-7617 GCA_964554035.1 uncultured Verrucomicrobiota bacterium | reverse complement strand
GTGGAGAGGCCGATTCTTGAAATTCAAATTTGAAATCGTGTGCAAAGGGATGCTGCGACGTTGCAATTCCTTGGACAGGGAGTTTAATCCATACATGCCCAAGAAGACGGAAAGTCCTGCCAATGACCTTTCCAAGGCAACGCTCGGTGGTGGATGTTTTTGGTGTGTTGAAGCGGTGTTTGAGCAGCTTGAGGGTGTTCACGCCGTGGAAAGCGGTTATGCCGGAGGCACGGTCAAGGATCCCACCTACAAGCAGGTGTGCACCGGGGCGACCGGTCATGCGGAGGTGGTCCAGATCACCTTTGATCCCAAGGTCGTCTCCTATGACAAGCTGTTGGAGTTGTTCTGGAAGGCACACGATCCCACAACGCTCAACCGTCAAGGTGCCGACATTGGAACTCAGTACAGGTCCGTGATCTTTTTTCATGACGAGGGGCAGCAGCTGGCCGCGGAGTCCTCCAAGCTGCAGGCGGCCTCCATGTTTGCCGACCCCATCGTGACGGACATTGTTCCGCTGCCGGAATTCTATCCGGCAGAGAAGGAGCACCAGGATTATTACCGCAACAATCCCGAGGCTCCCTTCTGTCAGGTGGTCATCAAGCGCAAGCTGGAGAAGATCTCCCTGATGCGCTGAGCTTCAACTGGATCGGGAACCCTACCTTGAAAAAGAAAAACGCCGGCTCCCATTCGGAAACCGGCGTTTCGTGATTCTGGATACGGACCTAGATGTATTCGTTGATCAGGTTCTCGAGGAATTCCTGGCGGCCGCTGGCATTCTTGGCGGCTTCACCCTTCTTCATGATGTATTTCTCGAGCTTGGCGAAGTTCATCTTGCCCGCCTCGACATCGGCACCGACTCCCTCGTCCCATGAGGAGTAGCGATCCTTGACGAAGTCGCCGAGGCGTCCATCGGCACGGATGGCGGCGGCGATCTTCAGTCCACGTGCAAAGGCGTCCATGCCGCCGATGTGGGCGTAGAAGAGGTCTTCCGGTGTGAAGCTTTCGCGGCGCACCTTGGCGTCGAAGTTCACACCACCGGTGGAGAAGCCACCCATCTTGAGGATCGGCAGCATGCACTGGGTGGTGAGGTAGATGTCGGTTGGGAACTGATCGGTGTCCCATCCGAGGAGTTCGTCACCGGTGTTGGCATCGATGGAACCGAGGGCATCCGCCGCCACGCAGGTCTCGAGCTCGTGTTGGACGGTGTGTCCGGCGAGCGTTGCGTGGTTGGTCTCGATGTTCATCTTGAAGTGGTCCTTCAGTCCGTACTGGCGGAGGAAGTTCAGGCAGGCCGCGGCGTCGGAGTCATACTGGTGCTTGGTGGGCTCCTTCGGCTTGGGCTCGATGTAGAACTGGCCCTTGAAGCGCAGCTTCTTCTTGTAGTCCACGGCCATCTGGAGGAAGGCACCGAGGTGGTCGAGCTCGCGCTTGAGGTCGGTGTTGAGGAGGGTGGTGTAGCCCTCACGGCCTCCCCAGAAGGTGTAGCCTTCACCTCCGAGTTCGACCGTCACCTCCATGGCCTTCTTGACCTGGGCGGCGGCATAGGCAAACACGTCGGCGTTGCAGCTGGTGGCGGCGCCGTGCATGTAGCGTGGATTGGCGAAGAGGCAGGCGGTACCCCAGAGGAGCTTCACGCCGGTCTCGCCCTGCATCTGCTTGAGGACCTTGACCACGGCGTCCAGGTTCTTGTTGGACTGGGCAAGGGTCTTGCCTTCCGGAGCCACGTCGCGGTCGTGGAAGGCGTAGTAGGGGGCACCGAGCTTCTCGAAGAATTCGAAGGCCACGCGTGCGCGGTTCTGGGCGTTCTTGACCGAGTCGCTTCCATCGTCCCAGGGGCGGATCGCGGTACCGACGCCGAAGGGATCGGCCAGGGTGTTGCGGAAGGTGTGCCAATAGACGACCGAGAACCGGAAGTGGTCCTTCATGGTCTTGCCCTCGACGACCTCATCCTCGTTGTACCACTTGAAGGAGAGGGGATCGGTGGAGTCCGGTCCCTTGTATTGGATCTTCTTGATCTTTGGGAACGCCTGTTTGATTCGCTTTACAGCTGGCATAAGTGTTTTCGGTTGTTTGACTGGAAAAGTGCGAAGGAGATTCTTGGCGCACCCTACAGGGGTCAAGTCGTTTTCTGGGTTGTGGCTGCGAATTGTCCAGAGTTGGACTCGAATTGGAGGAGTCTGGCCGTGGGGACCGGGACCGGGCGGTGTTCCCGGATTTGCGTTGCCCGCCTCGCTGTGCTAACCACTCCGCCCGCATGCAGACGGAAGAAACCATTCGCGAAGCGCTCAAGTCGGTGAAGTACCCCGGTTACACGCGCGACATCATCTCGTTCGGCCTTGTGAAGAAGGTCATGTGCAATTCAGGTGCCGTGGCCGTGACGGTCGAGCTGACCTCCCACAATCAGGAGGTGGCCGACCAGTTGAAGAAGGACGCCGAGGGTGTGATCAAGTCCCTGGAGGGGATCGACCTGGTTCATGTGGACGTCAAGATGCCGGCTGCGGCATCGGGAGGGGCGCCGTCTGCAGGGGGGGGGCAGAAGAAGGTTCCCGGCATCAACAAGGTCATCGCCGTCGCCAGTGGAAAGGGCGGGGTGGGCAAGAGCACCATGTCCGTGAATCTTGCCTGTGCCCTCAAGCACCTCGGCCACAATGTGGGGCTTCTCGATTGTGACATTTACGGCCCCAGCGTACCGCTCATGATGGGCAAGGTGGAGCGTCCCCAGGTGAGTGCTAAGGAAATGCTCATCCCGATCGAGGCCCATGGGGTTTCTCTCATGAGCATGGGATTCATCGTTGAGGGCGACAACCCTGTCATCTGGCGTGGCCCGATGATCCAGAAGACCATCCAGCAGTTCATCTACCAGGTCGACTGGGGGCAGCTCGACTATCTCCTCGTGGATCTGCCTCCCGGCACTGGTGATGCCCAGCTTTCGCTCTGCCAGTCGGCACCCATCGACGGCGGCGTGATCGTGACGACGCCGCAGGAGGCCTCACTCGGTGTGGTTCGCAAGGGTGTTGCCATGTTCGAGAAGGTCAATGTGCCGATCATCGGCATCGTCGAGAACATGAGCCATTTCACGACACCTTCGGGCGAACGATTTGAAATCTTCGGGAACGGCGGTGGCAAGGCCGAGGCCGAGCGGAAGGGCGTTCCCTTCCTTGGCGAGGTGCCGATCTACATGGAGATCCGCGAGGGCGGTGACAAGGGAACCCCTGTCGTCGTCAGTGATCCGGAATCCGCTGCCGGGAGTGCGATGCTGAATGTGGCCCGGTTGGCTCTCGAAGCGATGGGTTAGGGAATGCCGGGTAGGTGGAACCCGATCATTTCTTCGACTCGCCGATATTCCGGAGCGTCAGGTAGACGCGTAGGCCGTCGGAGTCGGCGGTGAAGATGCCTTCCGCATCGGTGGCCTTGAGTCCGATCGCGCAGAGGAAGGCGACCAGGTCCTCGGAATCGACGGGTAGACGTCCCTCAGTCAGGTATTTGATTCCGAATTCTTCGCCGATGGCCCTGGTGGTCTTGCTGTCCTTCGCGACGGTGGAATCCACATGCGGATTGTTCCATGCCCACTCCCACGTCTGTTCCTCGGGATGGAAGGAACCCAGGATCTGGGCCTCGGAGGTGAGGACTCTTCCTCCCTCGAAACCGAGGATCAGCTGACCACTCTCCTGTTCAAAGCTCCATTGCACGTGGGAATCGATGTTCCAGCGGGCCTGCAGCTCGGTCTGCTTGGAGTTCAATTCCTCACAGGCTTCCTCGAGATAGGCGTCGGCCTCCGGTGAAAGCTCCTCATCGAACTCCACCTCGAGGATGCCTTCCTCATCGAGGTCTTCCTCGTCGTCCTCTTCATCCTCGTCCAAGTCTTGCTGGTCTTCCTTCAGTTTCTGGAAGTGCTCGGACAGGCTCTCGAACATCTCTTCCAGGCTCATGGCGTTGACCTCCCAGCCATCCAGTTCACCCTGCCATTCCGATTCGAGTTCCAGCAGCCGGTTCCCGATCTCCACGAGTCGTCCGTGGTTGGGCTCCATCGTGGCGGTGGCAAGGCAGAGCCAGGCTCCGTCCTCCTCCTCGGCTTCGGAAACCTCGGTGTCGAGCCCGAGCAGGTTCAGGCCATCGGCACACTTGCGCGCCGCCTCCTCCCCGGGCAGGTAGAGGTAGAAGCTGAAGGGATGTGCCTTGTCGGTGGCGACCTCCTTTTGCTCGAGTTCCTTGAGGATCTCGTTGGCAAGGTCTTCACCGGACTCGTAGCGGCTTTCTCTTTCCTCGGACATGATGTGCGTTGGGTTGGAATCCGCGGGGAGTAAGACGCATCCCCGACGGGGAGATCAAGTTATGACTCACCCAATTCCTCAAGCGCCTTGAGGCAGTACCACTTGACCGCACCACTCATCGGCGGGGAGAGATCCTCGAGTTCCTCCGCCGTGCACCAGCGGATGTCGTGATGCTCTTCCTCCGCGAGCTGCACCTCGCCGGATTTGGGGCGGGCCCAGTAGATCATGCCGATGTGCTCATGGGTGTCGCTGATGCGATGGATGTCCAGAAAGCGGGGCGCGATCAGGGCGCGGGTGCCGGGCTCGGTGGTGGGAGGGCGGTCGCCCACCAGTTCCACATCCAGGCCGCTTTCCTCCTTGGCCTCCCTCAGTGCCGCCTGCTCAGGGTCCTCATCGAGCTCGATGTGGCCGCCGATGGGAAGCCACTTCTCCAGCTTGCGGTGGTGGATGACCAGAACGCGGTTCTCGTGGACGATGAAAATCGCCACCGTGAAATCGATCTTCTCATGAATGTGCGGCATGCGGGCGCGACGGTGGCACGGCAGGCAGGTCTTGCCTAGTTTCGATGTGTTGGGAGGGGCGAAACGACCCAATCTTATCATTCTCGCACTCCTCCAGCTTCCTTTTCGCTTCATCGATCATCGGACAGGAGGCATCGTCCTCCCATGTGGCTCCATTGGCTCGACAGGGCACTCATGCCGTCAAAGAAGACGCTGCTGATCGTCTTTGTGAAGGCGCCGCGGTTGGGCTTTGTGAAGACCCGCCTGGCGCAGTCGCTCGGCGATGAGGAAGCCTTGAAGGCCTTCCGGTGGATGGTCGAGAAGCTCCTGAAGAATCTGGAGGGTTGGAGGGACCTGCAGCTTCGTTTTGCTCCTTCGGAGGCGGAGGAGGAAATCCGTCCATGGCTTCAGCCCCAGTGGCAGGCGTCGCCGCAAAGTGAGGGAGGACTGGGCGAGAGGTTGATCGATGCCTTTGAGGATGGATTTCGGCTGGGAGCAGAAGAGGTCATCATCATCGGTTCCGATTGTCCCCACATCCAACAGGAGGACATCGCCGCCGCCTCGGTCTCACTGGACCATCATGATCTGGTTCTCGGTCCCTCCACCGATGGCGGCTACTGGCTGGTAGGACTGAAGCAATCTCGACCGGAGTTGTTTGAGGACATTAACTGGAGCACGGAGACCGTTCTCAAGGAAACGTTGGGGAAGGCGGAGCAGGCCGGGTTGTCGGTAGAACTGTTGAGGGAACTGGAGGATATCGATACGGCTGAGGAATGGGAGCGGCTGGAACGAAGCGGATAGCAAGACCGCCTGAACAGGCTGTGTGAAAACGGTAGGGCCCGTCGCTCCGCGCGGGCTTCTGCTGCGGACGGGGAATCAGGATGTCCCTTTGCGATTGGAAGCCAAGCTCGGGCGCTCACGGAGTGATCGCCCTACCTGGGAGGGATTACATTTCGAACTTGGGACGTGAAGAGCGGCGGAAAGCCGCACGCAGTCCTTACCCTGCCGGAGTTGGATCGCCTTGGATCTACTTCTTCCTGGGCTGCTTGTCGTCGAGCATCTGGGTGAGGTCATCCTCGCTGACCTTGGAGTTGATGCCGCTCTTGGGAACATCCTGCTTGGCCACCCAGAGGATGGCGTTGAGGACGACCTTGCGGTGATCCTTGTGTCCCCAGTTCTTGTGGAAGTGTCCGCCGGTGAAGCCGAAACCGCGTGAGCCGTTGGCATTTTCGCTGGCCCACATGACGACCTCCTGCATGCCCTTGCGCTTGGCGACGAAGGGGTTGCCGCCATGATGGTGTCCCCAGCGGCTGGTGCGCGTCTCCTCTGGAGGAAGGGCTGAGAGGATGGGGGTGACGTTCTTCATCTCGGGACGGAAGCGCATGTGGTAATACCACTCATCGTTGATCTCATAGGGTTCGACGCCCCTGGTGATGGGGTGCTTGGGAAGCTCCTTGAAGTTGGCGTCCCAGTGGGGATTGACGGAGAAGTAGGGCTCAAAGTAGCCACCGATCATCTCCAGGAAATCCTCTCCGGGCTCACCCTTGGGAACCTCGACGCCGTAGTGGATGCATCCGAGTCCCACGCCCTTGTCCATGAGTCCCTTGATGTAGTCCATCTTGGGAATCGCCAGGTGGCGTCCTCCACCGTCGCAGTAGATGATGATGGCATCCACGTTGTCGAAGGCGGTGGGATCCTCCGGCCAGCCGTTGTTGTAGTAGACGCTGGTCTGCACGAGTTCATCGGCGGATTCGGTGAGACACTTGGAAAGCAGCCAGCAACCGGCATTGTGCTCGTGGTCGCCGGGACGGTGGCTGGGCTTGCCGGCAAGAAAGACGATCTTCTTGCGTCCCTCGGCGAGAGGGAGTCGCTTCAGTTCGATGTCCTTGAACTGCACCTTCACGGGCGGGCCGGAGTGCAACTGGAGGGCCAGTTGTCCGCCGAACTCGCGCTCGGAGGGCTGGTGGTCGATGACCTCGGAGAAAAGCTTTCCGTTCACATGCACCTGGATGTGCGAACCCTTTGCCGTGATCTGGTAGTCGGTCCATTCAACGGTGTTGACGCTTTCAAAGAGCGCCTTGGCATCGCCGAACTGCGTCTCGGTGCGCTCACCACCCTTGTTGATCTCGGTGCGCTGGCCTCGCTTGGCGAGCACCTTGCGCTGGGTGTGCTCGTCATAGATCGCACCGAGCCACTGGCCCTGCTTGTCGATGTCGGCCTGGTAACCCACGGCGTGGCCGTCCGGCATGATCCTGCTGCGGATCTGGATGCCGGAATTGGCGTTGGGTGGTCCCTGGATGCGGAACTTCAGCTTGAGGACAAAGTCGTCCACCTCGCCCAACTGCCAGGTCAGGAACTGGTTCTTCTTGGCGGGATTCGCATCGGTGCACTCGGCGGTGATGGCTCCATCCGCGACGCTCCAATAGCTCATGTTGGGGGAATTCCATCCCGTCAACGTTCTGCCGTCAAAGAGCGGACGGAATTCGGAGGCATTGGAAACGGACAAAAATCCAAAGGTCAGCAGACAAAGGGCTGCCAGCAGGGAACGCATGGGTTTCATGGGGGGAGTTTCTTCAGGTCAGTGGTTTTGTGCAACGGTTTTAGAGGGACGGGTGGATGGACGTCGGAATTCAGTGATCCCACAGGAGCCTCTCAACCGGGGCAATCAAAGATGAAACAGGCCTTCAGCCAGGGCTGTGGTTGAATCGGGCCGTTGGCCCTGAGTAGAAGCCTTTGAATCAGCCTTTGTGCCTTCGTGGGAAAGGGGGGCAACTTGGCTGCTCTTTATGCTGAAGCACCGAAGGTGTGTTTCATGTGTAGCCTAGGGTGAAGCCCTGGGTATTTGG
>CAZKNW010000192.1:0-7634 GCA_964554035.1 uncultured Verrucomicrobiota bacterium | reverse complement strand
TCATCGGCTGGAAAATCGTCGGCAGGCTGGAAGGTGATGCCGAATAGGTCGCGGATGACGTTGTTGTACTCAAACCGGTTCAAACGCCGGATGGTGACCCGACCCGGGTCCGGGTTGGTGCAGTCGATCTGGAACACTTCGGTCTCCACCCATTCGATGATCCGGGCACGCTGCTCGAGGGAGGGCTGGGGCTTCTCGATGGGAGGCATGATGTGGGCCTGAACATTGTTCAGGACGGCCTCCCAAAGCTGGAGGTCCTGCCTCATCGCTGCGGGGGTCGCATGGGCATCGAGACTTACTCCCCCCTTCTCCACTCCGTCGGCATGACAGTCATAACAGAACTCGGAGAGGATGGGCTTGATGTCCCTTTCAAAGGAACCGGCCGCATGGGACACATGGAGCCCCGGCTGAAGTCCCATGAGAAGGAACAGCACCCACCATCGGGGAGCGGCGCGCATCCTTTCTGAGATCCATCGGTGGGGTTGCATGGGCGACAAGATGAATGCGATTGTTTTCCGGGTCAATGAACGCACGTTTGTCACACAAGAAAAAAGCGCCCGGTGCAGGGCGCTTCTGAAATGGGAACTGGATGCCAGGCCAACTCCTAGAAATAGCGGATGAACTGCTTCTTCTCGAGACGGGAGATGTACTGGTCCTGAAGGCGGGCGCGCTCTTCGGCAAGAAGCTTCTGCTCAATCTGGTCGGCCACTTCGGAAAGGGGACGAACCCTCGGGGGCCTGCGATCCTCCACCTTCATGATGAAGGCAGCACCCGGAGTGGAGACCACACCTGAACGCTGTCCCTTTGCGAGGGAGAAGGCGATGTCCGATAGGTCATCCCGCAGCACGGACTTCTGGACCCATCCCCAGTCTCCACCCTCCGCCGCCTTGGATCCCTCCGAATAGACCTTGGCCATCTCCTCAAAAGGGGTCCCGGCCTCCAGCTTCAGGAGGATCTCCTTGGCCAGCTTGGTTGCCCGACCTTCCACCGCACCCTCGGGCTGGTTGATGACAATCATCCTGAGCCGGATCTCCTCCTCGACGGAAAACTCCTTCTGGTTTTCGCGATAGTATTCCTCAAGCTTGTAGGGAGAGATGATGATGCTGGACGAGACATGGAGGGAACGCAGCTGGGAAACAATGATCTGTTCACGGATCTTCTCCCTGAACTTCTCGTAGGTCATCCCCCTGGCCTGCAGGGTCTTGGTCATGGTGATCCGGTCGCCAAATTGGGTCCGGATGCGCCTCTTGATCTCCTCATCGATGATGCTCTCAGGCAGGTTGTAGCCCGCCGTACCGAAGTCGTGAAGGATGAGCTCATGCTCAACCAGCTGCTGGATGGCATCCTCCTGAAGCTTCAGCACCTTCTGCTCCAGTGTCGCCATGTCCCGGGCGTAACGGCGCTCCAAAAGGGCAATCTCCGGACCGATGAGGTCCTTGATCTCCTGGTAGGTAATCACGCGATCATTCACGATCACGGCCACACCATTCACAAACTCACGCCCGGCACCTAGCGTTGACAGGACCGCGAGGAACACGCCGAGCATCAAAAATCGTTTCAAAAATGAAGTCATGATGACAAAGGGGAAAGTGTAGGCGACTGCCCGAACCGGGTCAAGAAGCCCACATCCACCATTCCAAGGGGTGTTTCTTTCGATTGAATTCCGCCCCCTGAATGAACCGTCGCTCCCATGGATCTCGATCTACCCGAGAATTGCCTCCACAATGGGCTGCACCAGCTGCAATCTGTGCCTTTCAGGAGATCTCCCCTCACCCAGGATTCAAGTCCGGGCCGCTTCATGCCGAGTAACTGTCCGGACAACGGTGAAACAATGATCACGACCAGCAGCAGGATTGATGGAATTCTCCTCGTGGATGACGACCCTTCCGCCAACAAGTTCCACCAAGTGGTCATCGAGGGAGCGGGCTTCCCGGGCATGACACGGACCTGTCAATCGGGAGAGGAGGCCCTCAATTTCCTGAGCCGGTTCGAAGGCCGTGACAGAAGCACGGCATCATGGTTCCCACACCTCCTTTTTCTGGACCTGAAGGATGGTTTCCGGTTTCTCAGCCGTTACATGCGACTGGACGCGGGCCTTCGTGAGCAGGTGAGGGTGATCATGATGACCGAGTCCCTGAATCCCGACGATATTGAAACATCCATCAGGCATCGCGAAGTCAGGGCCTTCATGCCCAAGCCCATGAACGAAACTGTTCTGGTCGAGGTGATGGAAGACGCCCTCGACTACCAGCACCCGTATTTCAGGAACCCTTGAGCACGGTGATCCGGATGTTCCTGAGCCAGATCTCCTCACCATGATGCTGGAATCCGACGTGCCCCTTGCCGAACTGCATGAACTTAGGCTTGTCCTTGAACTTGCTGGTCTGGATCAGCTCCCTGACCTCTTCCCCATCCCAGTCGTACTCCACCACCAGCATCCCGTTGAGCCAGTGCTCAACATGCCCCTTGTTGCAGACGATCTTTGACCGGTTGAAGCTCTGGAGAGGTGCCAGGATCTTGTCGATGTTGGGAGCCTTCATCGCATAAAGGGCTCCTGCCGATGTCTTTGGATTCTTGCCATCGTGGTGCCCGCCGTCATCCAGAAGCTGATATTCCGGTGCGGTGTGCCAGATGGGACCGGTCGTTTCCTGGGCGTGGTAGAAGACGCCGCCATTCGAGGAGCCCTTTGCAGCCCACTCGAACTCCAGCTGGAAATCCTCATACTGCCTGATGGTGACGAGGTCGACGCGATCCTTCTTTCCCGGGACCGTCTTGAGAACGCCATCCTCAATCTTCCAGCAGTTCCATGGGAACTCGGTACGCCGATACCCCCTGAGTCCGCTGACTTTTTCTCCATCGAACAGGACCTCCCAGTCGGCCTGCGGGTAGGATAGAATGTCCGCCGCCCCAGCGCCCAAGACAAGGAGTCCGGTCAGAAACAAGGCGGTCCAGTTGGTCTTCAATAGGGTCTTCATCTTCATTGGCATGCTCAAGTCACTGCGCCTCGTGGGGGAGGGGTATGTCCTTGCCCTGGCGGACGTACTCCCAGAAGGCATTGATCTGCTTCAAGGCATCCCCGTCATAGTAATCATAAAGCATGCTCTGCCCTCCCGGGAAATAGACGGGCATCTTGGTCTGCGGATCGATCCTGAGCGGATTCAGCAACCACCGGTCGAAGAAGGGCTTTGTGAGGCGCTCTCCCGAGTAGGCAAAGTTGATTCCCGCACTTTCAAACACCTGGGTCGCACCAAAGGTTCCCACCGGGTGGCAGGCAATGCAGGAAAATCCACCGTCGGTCCCGATCATCTTTCTCCCGATCGCGGCCACATCAGGCTCTACCGACTCGCGCTTCGCGCTGACGGGAGGCATCCCATGGAGCATCGCCATTCCCTGCGCCAGGCCCTTGGCACGGCTCTCAAAGGCAGGCATGCGCCCGGCAATCCAGGGTCGCGGCTTGTAGTCCACGTGGCCGGCGATGAAGGACTCACTCCATTCCGGTCGCAACTTGCCACCCAGGATTCCAAGCACCGGAAATCCATCGTACTGCCCATGGCACTTGGTACAGTTCAGCAATTCCGTCTGCCGCGCGGCAAACTCCGCGTGGCTCGACCGCTTCAATGAATCCATGGCCTCGGCAAGAAAGATCCGGATGGCTGCGCGCTCCTCATTCTCCAGTGAATACCTGGGCGCCTTCCCCGACGGTTCATCAGCAAGACAGCCCTTCTCAAGCGCAGGGCCGGCCAGTTTCGCGATCGGAAGACCCTTGAACTCGTTTTCCACCGGTCCCTGGTGACAGCTGACACAACCGAGCGTCGCAACCAGTTTCCTGCCTCGTCCGGCATCTCCCTTGATGGCTGGCAGAGAATCCGGGGCATTCTCCAAAAGATAGGCAGCAAGGTTGTCCACCTCCTGCTTCTTCAAACCGAAGTTGGGCATCCGGATCCATGCATAATGGGCTTCCGGCTTCGAGAGGAAGGTCGCAAGTGATCCCGCTGAAAACTTCTGCTTCACATGGGTTAGGGAAAGCCGGGCCTCATCCGCTTTTCCTCCAGGAGGATTGTGGCAGGCTTCACAATGAAGATTGGTGAAGAGGGCTTTTCCCTTTCCGGCATCACCACCACCGTCACCACTCGAATCCTCTCCGCTCAAGGTTCCAAGAAACGCAGCAATGTCCGCCGCATCCTTGCCGGCCTGGGGGCCATGCAGTAGGGCAGGCATGCTGGCGATGGACCTGGCGCCGTCCGGACTTTGAATCCAACGGGCCATCCAGGCCGTATTCCTGCGTGAGCCAATGCCCTCAAAGGAGGGAGCGTCCATGGCAAGTTCAGGCATCCCCTCCCCAGTTCCCACGTGGCACTGGAAGCAGCGATGCTCAGCGAAGAGCTGGCGTCCCTTTCTCAGGGTCAGGCCACGTGAAACCTCGGGGTCCGCCTTGGCATGAAGAAGGGCTCCCTCCCCCACAGGTTCATAGGAAAAATCAGGAGAGGACCATTGAAGACGCAGGTAGGCATCCCCCTTCTCCGGGCCGGTGTAGGTGATGCGGATGGGGTTCAACCCCTTGCTGAGGCGGGCCCGGCGGCTCTCCTCCGTGATACCGTTCTCGACCACCTGCTCGAGGATCACCTTGTCCTCCAGCTCCACCTTCACACTCCCGTTGAGTTCAGCACGGAACGTGTACCTGTCCCGAAGATCCACCGAGACAAAGCCCTCGAAGACCGCCGTGAAACCACCTTGGGGAACAAAGGGGGACGGCGCCTCCCCGGCAGGTACGTAGAGCAGCACATTGGGACGGACCGAGACATCCCTGGCACCTCCCACCTGAAGGATCAGCTTGATGCCCTGGGTGGTTTCGGGTTCCGGGGCCGCATCCTGCGCCGAGCCGGAAAACATTCCACCCACCACCAAAAGGCAGGAGAGGAGAATCTTCGTTCTTTGCTTCACCATTTTGAAAAGTGTCTATTCGATCTTGTGAATGGTCATCAGGACATCCTGCTTGATGATCTCACCATCCTTCGCCGAAACGTTGCAGCGAAGGTAAACCTGATCGGCAGGCTTGTTCTCGGTTAGAACCAGGGTGACCGACTTGCGGTCCTTGGAAAGGTTGGCTGCAACAATCCCCACCTCCTCGCGCCCCACCTTGGAGGGATCATCCACATGGACGTCATGTCCGCCGTAATTCGCGGTCTTGAACTCGCCACGCACGAGGGTCCCATCAACCACCTTGTCCGTGCCGAACCGGGTTGCGTAATTCCATCGCTCAATCGAGAAACTCTCTGGATCCGCACCTTCCTCCTCATCCAGCGGCTGACTGAAGCTGAGGTGGATGCCATCCTTGTCCACGGCGACCTTCGTGATCGAGTAGAGCTCTTTTCCTGTATACCGAACCCGATCCAGTCCACCCGGGTTCACGGCAGTGGTCTGCCAGCCGCGAAGTCCGGCCACGTAGAGCTGGCCGTCCACCGGATTGAAGCGGGCCCTCATCGCGGAGGAGGTGAACCGGAGCGGCAGTTGCAGCGCTGCACCCTGCATGACCCCGCCGACTTCATCAGTGAAGACGACGTTCAGAGTGCACTTCCCGTAGGACATGTGCAGAAGCTGGCCTTCATAGGGCCCCCACTTCTGGCTGGTGACCCAGATCTGTCCCCCTCCGGAATTGTCGAACTTGTCCTTGGACAACCAGACGAGGGGAGGCGTGCGCTCAGGAACAGGAACACGGTGGGCCGTATCCACCACCCCATGGTAGCTTCCCGGTTCAACCCAGTTCACAGGACAGGCCGGAACGTAGGTGCCCTCGTTGTCACCGGTGGTCACCTGCCCATTGGGGCTCACCCCGATTCCATTGGGAGCCCGGAACCCCGTCGCGTAGACCTCCAGCTTGGAGCCATCCTTGGGGACACGGAGCACGGTGCCTGCATGGGCACTGATCTCCCCGTTGCCACCACCACCTCCGAATCCACGTCCGCCTCCGCGAACCGGTGCGGCCTTCGCAAAATAGAAGTTGCCGTCATTATCGGTATGCAGGTCGAAGACGAATTCATGAAACCCACGGGAGGAGGTGATCTCGTTGTTGAAGCTCTCGTAAAAATCGGCTTCTCCATCCCCGTTCAGGTCATGGTAGCGGGTGATCTGGTCCCGGCCCGAGGTATAGATCATCTCGTCCACAATCTTCAGGCCCAGAGTCTCGAAGCCTCCCGAGGCAAAACGTTTCCAGGTCAGCTTCTTCAGTGTCTCATCGATGCCTGAGACAACCCAGACATCACCATCCCACGTGGAAAGTGCAGCACGCTTGCCATCCGGAAAGAAATCAAATCCGCCAATGCGCATGCGCCTGCCCCACGGGTTTTCGAAAGGAGGTAGAAGGGCATCCGTGACATAGGCCCCATCAGGTGTGGCACTCGTATTCAGGCGTCCCTGCGTCTCCACGGTCTCCTTCCATCGACCCGGACCACCCTTGTCGAAACCTTCAGGCAGGAAGGGCTTCACCTCGATCATGCCGTCGTAGACCGCCGCATTGGCCTTTTCACCATTCCACAAGGTCACCTTGAAGAGCCGGTTGGTCTCTGCAGGTGCCACCATGGCCATGACCCTACCGCCCTCGGCCTGAAGCATGACTGAGTCATGACTCCCAACCAGGCCGACCCGGGTGACCGTCCCTTTGCCGCCCTCCACGACGACCTTGTCCCTTTCCGCCGTGGCCTTGCCTCCTTCGACCTCACAGACCAGCAACTTCAGGGAATCGCCTGTCGCTCCGACCCGGAAGGTCCTCTCGAACCGGACCTGTCCCTTTCGAACGGAAGAGGCTGGCCATTCGTAAACCTCGGAACCGTGGACGGTGTATCTAAGAACCACATTGGTTCCAAAGACGTAGTGGCCCTTCCACTGGGCCTGCTCCCGGGAGACCGGTCCGAATGGTTCCGTCCTCCGGTCCTCAAAGCCGCCTTCAGAATCCGCCCAGCCAGGCAGGACCTGATTACCAAACTTCTGGTCTCCCGCCACCATGGGGTGCCCACCATGTGACCCGTTGAAGGTCACGCCCGTCTCACTGATATAACCTCCTGTCCACCCCGCCGACATGCGAAGCAGATCCGTGTCGAAGCAGACGTAGGCGTCATTGCCGAGGGCGATGGCCATGCCCTTGTTGGCAATGTTGTCTCCAGGCCACTTGGCGCCGACCGCCGCAAACTGGTATGGAAAATCGGACTGCAGCACGGAGGCACCGTCCTTCCACCCCTTGGCCGCCCGGGCCTGGGAAAGGGTGAACAGGACAAGCGCGGTTGCGGCGAAATGGAGGCCTTTGCGAATCACGGTATAGGGAGGGGCTGGGGATGCAGGAATCAGTCATTCACCTTGAGCATGATGTCCTTGAAGAACACCTTGCTCTTGGGATCGTGGGCCTGGAAGGCGATCGTGCCGCTTGAAAGTTTCCGGCCGGGCATCTTCTTCAGGTGCTCCGGTGCCTCGGGTTCGTTGTAGTCGGAGATGGTCTTTCCATTGACCTTTGGCAAGCTCCAGACCTACGCGGCGACGATGTGCTTGCCCTCGACCTTGATGTAGTAGTCGAACCACTCACCATCCTTGGCGGGCGCCTCGAAATTGTCCTGCACGGCATACAGTCCACCGGTCTTCTTGGGATC
>CAZKNW010000191.1:0-7667 GCA_964554035.1 uncultured Verrucomicrobiota bacterium | reverse complement strand
CTAGGTTGCCCGGGCCTCTTTCAACATGGGGAGATTCGTTGCACCCTGCGGAGTGCCGGGGACGGTTTCAAGGAGTCCCCTTTTTTGCGGCAAGGACCGTTGAGTGATGGGCATAGTGAGGCTAGCCTACAGCCATGTTGTCACATGAATCCAGATTGGTAACCCTTCTGTTCCCCGGAGAGCAGAATGAATCGGTGGTAGGTCAGGTTCTCCTGCTCAAGGTCGAGTCCGGTTTCAATATGCTTCATGTTGATGATCGGGAAGACCCACACTTGAAGGAATGTGGTGTCAAAAAACTTAGGGAATTGGCTACCCACGACGGGAATGGACGATTCAGACCTCTTCGCAGCTCGCCGGATCTGGTTCAAGGCTGGAAGATCCGATTCGCAGAGGGTGAATTCATCGAGGTATTGGAGGCGGTCTACCCGGGGGTGGCCTACGATCTACTTGCGCTTGTCGAAGGTAGGGTGGAAGCGGTGACCTATGAGGCCTTTGCAGGAAGACAAACCGGCATGTATCGGATTACGTCGATGCTGGAGGAGCCTCAGATTAGGCTGCTTGCAGAGGCTCACTGCGACAAACGTTTCTGTCTGAAAGACCGTTTGTGGAAAACCGGCGCAGGAGAAGAAACCTGTGAACCGAAGCAATCAAGATATCCCTGTCTCGAGCCCTGTCCGATGTTGATGGAGTTTGCGAGGAAGTCGGTTCGGATGGAGCAGCAGGAAGAAAGGGTCAAGTTGGACCTGAGTCCGGACGATTATGAAACCATTGAAGCTTCCCTTTCAGCATTGATGACAGGTGGTGGGAGCGGAGAGGGCAGGGTGGCCGATTATGGGGATCCCTGCAATCCAAGGCGGATCATGAGGACGCTTGGCCTCATCCGAAGGTCTCGCGAGATGTCCAATAATGACTCCAAAGCATGATTCGAATCTCTACATTCCTTGGCTTGTTGTTTCTGTGGCTCCTCTTATCCGCCTGTGAGCCCCCTGATCCCAGCCTTGTGGGGGCGGGTCCCAGGCCCGCCAACGCCCCGCCTCCCTCCGAGGAAAGGCTTAATGAAGAGCGTGCCGGGGCAGTGCGTCCCCTGGAGAAGGAATCCAATCGCGAGGAACTGGATCCTGAGAGGATTGAACTTATTGTTCAGGAGTTCGTGAAGTCCCTGGAACCGCCGGCGCAGCCCGCGTCGTGGACCAACGCCCCCCCCAGCGCAAGTGAATATGCGGATTGGGCGAGGCAGGCGGGCGAGAAGGCGGCCATGGCATCGGCCCAGGCACGCCAGTTTCACAGTCTGTTGCCGGACCATCCGCTTGCGGAAGTGGCGAAGCGCAGTGAGCTGGAGATGTTGAGAATGGCTGTCAAGATGGGCGCCCATTCCCATATTGACCAACTGGAAAAGCTGGAGATGGAAAGGGCGAAGGCGGAAGGGGCCGGGGCAGAGGCCTTTTTTGAAATTCGTTTCATGGCAGCAAGGAACCACATTCGGGCGGCTTCAGGTGGAGAGGAGATTCTCAAGCTTTCGGAGATCAAGCGGCAGGCGGAAAGCCTGATTGACGACTTTCCCAACGAACCTCGGGCCTTGGAGCTCCTATGGCTCTATGGGGAGCAGGCGGACGGTGCTGAGGCGATTCGCGTGGCGGAAAGAATCAAAGAATCCAGCGTGGCACCTGAGAAGCTCAAGAGGGAGGCACGGGCGCTTCTGATCAGGGAGGATCCCCAGGGGCGTGATTTTCCAATCGTGTTTGAATCGGCCGACGGAAGGAGAATCGATGGCGAATCTCTAAAGGGGCGCAAGGTATTGTTGCATTTCTGGGCTACATGGAGCCCGGAGGCGATAGGCCAGTTTGCATTGCTGAAACAGATGCTGGGAAGCATTGGGCGGGACAAGTTGGCGGTTCTCAGTTTCAACATGGACTTGTTGAAGAGCGATTTTCAAAAAGTGATTGATGAGCAGAGCCCCGACTGGCCACAGCAGTTTGATGGGGAAGGGTATCAGAACGCGTTTGCCAAGCAGGTGGGTGTGGAAGAATTGCCTGCCTGTGTTCTTCTGGACGAGCAGGGACGGATTCTGGTTTCCGGCATCACGACCAATCTTGAAGAGGTCTTGAAGAAACAGTTCAACATTGATTGATCGATCGGCAGAATGATGAGAGGCCTTTTTCAATCGCGGGCCGGGCAGGGCAGTCCCTTGGTCATTCTTCACGGATTACTGGGCTCTTCTGACAATTTCCGGAGTTTTCAAAAGCGGCTTCAGCAGGACTTTGATGTCGTTCTGGTGGACCTCAGGAACCATGGGCGTTCCTTTCACGCCGAGGGCATGAGTTATGACGAGATGGCGGAGGATGTGGAAAATCTTTGTCGGGAGGAAGGGATAGATTGTCCGTGGTTGCTGGGCCACAGCATGGGAGGAAAGGTGGCAATGAAGATTGCGCTGAGGGGAGAACTGGATATGGAGGGATTGATCGTGGCTGACATGGCGCCCAAGGCCTATGACGGTCCGCACCGCGAACTTCTCAAGGTGCTCTCGCAGTTGGATCTCGATTTCCTCACGGACCGTGCTGCTGTCGACGCCGCACTCGCAAAGGATGTTTCAGACGTGGCTACGCGCCAGTTGATCCTGAAGAACCTCCAGGTGAAGGACGAGGGTGGGCTGGCCTGGAAACCCAATGTGAATGCCTTGTATCGGGGATACGATGACCTCAATGGGTGGGATGGGGAAGGTCGCTATGACGGGCCGAGCTGCTTCATCTACGGTGGAAGGTCCACATACCTGATGGAGGAGGACCGGCCGGGAATACGCGAACAGTTTCCCAAGGCGGAGTTCGTTTCCATCCCGGAGGCAGGTCATTGGCTGCATGCCGAAAGGCCCAATGACTTTGTTCGGGCCGTCGTTTCCTTTATGACTGGGAGGGAAGGATGATCCTTTCCGGGTGGGTGTAAATGTTGAAACCGTTGGTGCGATGAAATCCCACCAATGTGATGCCTGCGGCTTGGGCGAGTTCCAGGGCAAGTGAGGAAGGTGCTGAGATGGCATTGATCACGGGAATGCCGGCAGAGGCAGCCTTCTGGACAATCTCGAAAGAGGCGCGGCCACTGATGGACAGGATTGTCGCTTCCGCTTCCGTTTGATTCAAAAGATGCCACCCGATGACCTTGTCGACGGCATTGTGTCTGCCGACGTCCTCACGACAGATCATGAATCCCCCGTGCTTGTCGAAAAGACAGGCAGCGTGCAGGCCGCCCGTCAGTTCAAAGGTGTCCTGGTGATTCCGTGCCAGATCCGGGATGCGTTCTAGAATCGTCAGGTCAACGGTATGTCCAATCGGAAGTGGATTGAAGTCGCAGGTAACGGTCTCGATGGTCGCCTTGCCACATATCCCACAGCTGGAACTGCCGAAGACGTGGCGTGTGAGACTCGAGAAGTCGATCTCGGAGCTGTTCGTCAGGAAGACATTGATGATGTTTTCAGGGTGATCCACATCGCCTCGCTGACAGTGGGCAACCTCGACAATCTGCTCCCTGTTGTTGATGACCCTTTCGGTGAACAGAAACCCCACTGCCAGTTCTGCATCATGCCCGGGGGTTCGCATGGTGATGGCAATGCTTTTTCCCTGGATTCGGATCTCCAAGGGCTCCTCCACGGTGATGAAATCCTCGGTCTTCTCAACTCCCCCGTCTTTGCGATACTTCCAGATGGGAAAACTGTCAGCTGCGCGGGGCATAGAAGGAGGGTTCATGCGGCATGGAGCTTCTCGACCGTGACCTGGGCATTGTAATCTGGAACGCCACACTGCTTGTCGTTCAGGTCTTTCCTGACAATGACGTTTCCCTCTGGCCAGTGTACCTGCAGGTTTCCCGGGGCCATTGGGGCCAGAAAGACGGTTCCCTCCATGCTTCCGTAGCGGTTCTTGATGCGGATCCGGTCATTGTGATGCAGGTTCAGGGATGCCGCATCGGAGGCTGCCATGAGGATGGCGTCCCTTGGAGCACCGTTGAGCGGATCGGTTTCATCATAGATGAGGGTGTTGAATTGTTTGCCTCGTCTTGAACTCACCTCGAACATTCCTTCACCTCGGCTCAAGTCCGGAAGCCTGGCCGTGAAGATGTGTGCCTTGTGGTCTTCGGTGTCAAAGTTCCAGTCGGCACAAAGATGCGGGCCTCCATACTGATAGGCGTCGCCCGTTTTGCTCAGATGTTGAAACCCATCGTAGAAGGGAACCACCCGGGCGATCTCATCCCTCATTTCCTGTCCGGTTTCGCAGCCAAAGACGCCCTTCTTGTCGGGACGCACAGCAAGGGCAATTTCCCTCAGGATTTTCCATTCAGCCCTGGCCTCGCCGACCTGCCGTGGGATTTCCGGGCTGAAGGCGATGCGTCGCTCGGTAATGGTCTCGGTACCTCCATCATCCTGCTCATACCGGGTCTTGGCCGGAAGCAGAAGGACCTCCTCATTCGGATCGATCAGCATCTGGTCGGTAAGGATGATGTCCTGATGAATCCGGAGGGGGACCTTGGCCAGTGACCTGGCGACGTGCTTGGGATCGGGAAGGGTGCGGAGGAAATTGCCTCCAAGACTGTAAAAGACGTCGAGTTCACCGGTGCCGCAGGCATGGACCATCTGCGTGGTATCCATTCCCTTCCACGCGGGAACCCTGAAACCGTATTCCTTTGAAAGGGCTCGGGCGTTGACACCATTGACAGGTTTGCCGCCGGGGAAGGCCGTGGCATAGGCGCCCATTTCCGCGCCTCCCTGGACCGATGAATGACCGCGGATCGGCATGAGTCCACACTTGTCGCGCCCTACAAATCCCTTGGTGAGTCCAAGATTGAGGACCATCTGCACGGCGTCCACGCCATAGGCATGCTGGGTGATGCCCATGCTCCAGACGAGCACGGCGGTCCTGGCGTTATGAAGGAGTTGGGCGAACTCCAACATGCTGGAGCGTGTGAGTCCGCTCTGTTGTTCGATCGTTTCCCAATCCAATTTCTCCGCCTGTTTCCTGAGTTCAGGGAATCCGGAGGTGTGCTTGAGGATGAAGTCATTGTCCTCCCAGCCGTTCTCGAACATGTGCTTCAGGACACCGTAAATGAAGGCGATGTCGCCTCCCTGGGAAACCGGAAACCAGTAGTCTGCAATATTGGTCCCGAACAGCGCGCTGGATGCGGTGGAAGGAACCCAATACTTCTTCATGCCGGGTTCAAGGTAGGGGTTTACCAGTATGACCTTCGATCCGTGTTGCTTGGCTTCGTGAAGATACTTGGTGGTCACCGGTTGATCATTGGCCGGGTTCGCACCAAAGAAAATGATGAGGTCCGTACCATACCAGTCCTTGTAGCTGCAGGTGGTGGCAGCCACTCCGAGAGTTCGCTTCATGGCCACGGAGGAAGGGGCATGACAAAGGCGGGCTGCGTTGTCGACGTGGTTGCTCCCCATGTATCTCATGGCCTTCTGGGCCATGTAGTAGATCTCGTTCGTGACGCCCCGGGAAGTGACGAACATGGCAAATCGCTTTGGATCGGTTTCCCGGATCTTGTCAGCAATGCGTGTCGTGGCCTCGAACCAGGAGATCCGCTTGAATCCCTTGTCGCCCTTTCGCCGAATCATGGGGTAGGGGATGCGTCCCAGCTCCCGAAGCTCCGCATTGGTCTTGTCCCTGAGGGAGTCGACATCCTGGAGGAGGCGAATGTCGAGTGCCGGCATGGTGTTGAGACGTAGGAGATTCAGGCGCGTCATGCAAAGGTGCACTCCGGAGATCGTCCAGTCGTGAAGACCAGCCACTCCGAGGGCACAACCGTCGCAGACTCCCCGTGTCAGCACCTTCCATGCATATGGAAGATTGTCGCGATTGCGCCACAGAATCTGGAACATGTCCCGGAAGTGCTTCGGCTTGACGTGTCCGATACCAAAGGGGGCGAGGGAGGCAAGTTTCTCCCCCAAGGTCCTGGTGATGCGGTGCGACATGAATCGTTTGGATGAAAAGGGGGGAATCAGAACGTGTCTTGATTCCCCCGTTTCAGAGTTTTTAGAGCGCGGGATCAGGCATTACGCCCCTTGAAGGTCAGCTCCGCGATGCCGCTCTTGTCGAGTTCGCCAAGACCCTTCTTCACCATGAGTGAATATTGTGCCTTGGTGGCGGCGGCGAGCGGCAGTTCGAGTCCCTGCTTCTTGCCGAGCGCAAGGGCGATTCCCGAGTCCTTTGCGGCATGGGATGCCGAAAAATAGCACTCATGGTCACGATTCTTCATGTCGTCACCATCCGTGACGAGGACCCGTGAGTTGGCGCCGGTCTGGGAAAAGACCTCCATGACCTTGTCGAGGTCGAGGCCGAGGGCATCTGCCAGGCCAAGGCCTTCCGCAAGACCTGCGGTGTTGATGTTCATGACCATGTTTACCAGGGCCTTCACCTGGGCGGCGCGGCCGGCCTCACCGATGTAGATCATCTTCTTGGCCAGCTTTTTCAGGACCGGACGAACCTTCTTGAAGGTGGATTCCTGACCACCCAGCATCAGGTAGAGCGTGCCCTCGCGTGCCTGGGTGATGCTTGACGCCATGCAGCCTTCAAGTGATTCGGCTCCGGCTGCCTTGGCAAGCTTCTCGACGCGAACGTGGGTGGAGGGTGAGACCGTCGCGCAATTGACGAAGATCCGGCCCTCGGCGCCGGTCAGGAGGCTCTTGCCCTTGGGATTGAAGATGGCCTTCATGGCGGCGTCATCCGTGACGACGGTAATGATGACGTCAGCAAGTTCCGTCACCTTGGGCAGGCTGGCTGTGGCCGTGGCGCCGATTTCCTTGGCTAGCGCGTTGGCAGCCTTTTTCCTGACGTCAAAGACGACCGTAACGTCAAAACCACAGTCCTTGAGGCGGCGGGCCATGTTGGCCCCCATGCGTCCGACTCCTACAAATCCGATTCTCGTGCTCATTGTTTTCTTGGGTTGGTGAGGGTGGAGTGTGCTTTAGAAGACAAGGGTTCTTCAAGAATCCTTTGCAGGGGTCTTTGTGCAAGAACTTCAGCAGAAAGAGGTCCTGTGGAGAGACGGTTGATCCGCGGGCGAATCTGTCCTATTCTTTCCGAACCTGATGCGCTTGTTCACCTACATTCCAATTGCCCTGCGTGGTTCGCTGGTTCTCAGCGCGCTTTTGCTCATTGCAGGTTGTGGAGGTGGGAAGGAAGAGTCAGGGAACTCCGGGGATGAACCGGGGATTGAGGTGCTTCGCCCTGCTTCCGGTGCCTCTAGATCTGAAATTGCGGATTTGGTCGCGGCAGCGGAACTGGATGAGGATCGCCAGAAGTTCATCTGGGATTCCGAGCACATGACCTTTGTAATCGAGACCCACTTCGGAAAACCCTTCATCAAGGACATGGTCAAGGGATACATGAAGGGGGCGGATTCGTGGGCAGCGGATGAATTCAACGGACAACTCTTTGCGGAGGGTTGGGAAAAGACCATCAACCACGACCTGATCCTTGAGCAGAAACGTGGGACGAATCATCCCAAGATTGAGGCGGACTGGATGCAGGTGGCGGAGAAGTTGAAATCCACCTTTGCCAGCTTCGAAACAACCCGGAAGGTGAAGTTCCAGTTGCTTGGGATTGCCAATGACTCCCTGGATCGTCTGAACTGGCAAGCCAAGGCTTACGTGAACATCATCGGTGAGAAGCAGGGAGGCA
>CAZKNW010000190.1:0-7674 GCA_964554035.1 uncultured Verrucomicrobiota bacterium | reverse complement strand
CAGATTTCGCAGAGACACGCAGATTTAGGGTAGGGCCCGCCGCTCCGCGCGGGACTTAATTCAATATTCATAAATCAGAATTCAACATTCAAAATTCCCCGGGTCGCTCTGGTGCTTTCCCGGCCGGGGGGGTAGAATTTGCGAGATCCATGAAGCACCTTTTCCAGACACTTGTTTCCGGTCTTGCGGCCATCCTGCTTCCACTTTCGGTTTCAGCCGAATCAGACAAGAATGCAGAGCTGCCTGAGGTGGTTCTATTGGGGGATTCCATCCGCATGAACTACCAGACTGCCGCGACCGAGACTCTTGAAGGAAAGGCCAAGGTCTGGGCTCCCGCGGACAACTGTCGGCACACGACCTTCATGCTCGAAAATCTGGATCGCTGGATGGAGGGAAGGAATCCTTCGGTGATCCACATCAACGTGGGCTTGCATGACATGTTCCTGAGTGCCCAGACCGGGAAACCGCGACATACCCTTGAGACCTACGAGCAGAACCTGAAAAAGGTCTTTGCCAAGCTGCGCGAGTTGTCGGATGCGAAGATCATCTTCGCCACCACCACGGTGGTGGATGAGGCACTCCAGGCCAAGTCCGAGACCTATGGCAGGGTGGTGCGACGGAATGAACACGTGCGGCGCTACAACGCCAAGGCCATGTATGTGGCGAAGGAATTCGGCATCCAGGTCAACGACCTCAACGCCTTCATGGCCAAGAGCGGAGTGGAGAAGGTGATCCGGGAGTCGGATGGAATCCATCTTTCCCCGGAGGGATGTGAGATCATGGGTAGGGAGGTTGCACGGGTGATCATGGAAGCGCTCAAGAAGTAAGCCACGCGATCGGGGTTTCCATTTCGGCATCGGTTGGTCTAGCTTATTCCCCATCCCCAAGACATGCCGGTTATTTCCCACAAGCAATTGAAGTCGGAATACGACGTGGTGATCGTTGGTTCCGGAGCAGGTGGTGGCCAGATGGCCTACACCTTGACGATGGAGGGTGTGAAGGTCCTCGTGTTGGAGGCAGGCCGCATGTTCGATCCCGTCAGTGAGACGGCCATGCTGCACACGCCCGACATGGCGCCGCTCCGTGGTGAGAAGACCCCGGACAAGCAATATGGCTTTTACGATGCTTCCATCGAATCAGGCTGGGACATCCCGGGAGAACCCTACACGCAGGCTTCGAAGGAAAGTGACCGGACCTTCCGTTGGTGGCGCCAACGCATGATGGGTGGTCGTACCAACCACTGGGGAAGGGTTTCCCTGCGGAATGGACCCTATGACTTCAAGACACGCAGCCGACAGGGAATCGGTTTTGACTGGCCGATGACCTACGAGGATCTGGCGCCATGGTACGACAAGGCGGAGATGCTGGTTGGGATCTTTGGTGACAGCGAGGGCATTGAGAATTCTCCCGATTCCAGTCCCGGCGTCCTGCTGCCGCCGCCAAAGTTCCGGGCAGGTGAACTGCTTGCCAGGCAACGCTCAAAGAAGCTGGGGATTGATGTCGTACCGGTGCATCGGGCGGTGCTGACGAAGCAGCAGGATGCGGAAGGCGTTCCTAGGAAGCTCCATCCCCGCAACAAGAAGGCGCAGCGTCTTCTGGCGGAAAACATGCGTCTCCGGCTCAAGTGTATCTTTGCCACGGACTGCCATCGTGGGTGTTCGATCAAGGCGGCCTTTGATTCCACCTCGGTCTATCTGACCCCGGCACTCAAGACTGGGCATCTGGACATCCTTCCCAATGCGATGGCGAAGGAAGTGACGCTCAACAAGGACGGCAAGGCAGGTGGTGTGGTCTTCATCGACAAGACAACGGGTGAGGAACACGAAGTGAAGGGCAGGGTGATCGTGTTGGCTGCGAGTTCGCAGGAATCGGTCAGGTTGCTCTTGAATTCGAAATCCAATCGGCATCCCAACGGCCTTGGTAATTCCAGCGGCCTGGTCGGGAAATACATCACGGATTCGGTGGCCAGCAGTGTCAGTGCGCAGATCCCCCTTCTGGAAAACCTGCCGCTTCACAACGAGGATGGCGTCGTCGGTCAGCAGGCCTACATGCCATGGTGGTTGGCGGGGCAGCAGGAAAAGCTGGGTTTCCCGGGGGGCTACAAGGCGCTGCTGGTCAGTGGTCGCAAGATGCCCAACCTCAATACCGGCAAGAGCTTTGACCGGATGAATGACGGCGATGGGATTCTCTTCGGTAGGAAGCTGAAGGAGGATGCCCGTCGATATCATGGTTCCTTTCAGGGGATCGGTGCCCAGGGGGCGATGGCGGCCAATGATGATTGCTACTGCGAACTGGATCCCAAGCTGAAGGACAAGTGGGGCATTTCCGTGCTGCGCTTCCACTGGAAGTGGTCGGACGATGAACTGCGCCAGGTGTCCCATCAGCAGAAGGCGATGGGTGAGATTCTGGAAGCCATGGGTGGTCAACAGATTCGTGAGTATTCAGACGACCCGCTCAGGGCGATCAAGCAGGGAGGGAGCATCATCCACGAGGTGGGCGGTGCGATCATGGGTGCGGATGCCGCCAAATCCGTCACGAACCAGTGGTGCCAGACATGGGACGTTCCCAATGTGATCGTTGCGGATGGAGCCACTTTCCCCGGAACTGCCGACAAGAACCCGACCCTCACCATCATGGCTCTTGCCTACCGCGCGGCGGATCACCTGGTGGAAGAACTGAAGAAAGGAAACCTCTGAGATGAGTAATGCCCCTGAACATCCGAGGATGGATCGGCGCACCTCGCTGAAATGGATCGGCAGTGCAGCTGCAGCCGTTCCTTTGACGGAGCGGATGACTGAGGCGGCCGAGCGTTCAGGTGTTCGACCTCCTTCGCCCTTTGCCAAGGGCTATGGGCCTGATCCAGACCTCATCCGCCAATACAAGCCGGGTGATCTCTGGCCACTGACCTTCAACGAGCAGCAACGCAGGACGATGATGCTCCTCTGCGACATCATCATGCCGACTGACGATACGTCTCCAAGTGCCTCATCGTTGGGAGTTCATGACTTCGTGGATGAATGGATCAGTTCTCCCTACCCGGACCAGAAGTCCGACCGCAATGCGATCCTGAAGGGATTGGCCTGGTTGGATGAAGAGGCAGTGAGGCGTGGGGCCAAGCTCTTCCTGGATCTGGATGAGGACGTGCGCCTGTCCGTGTGCGAGGAACTGGCGCGGATGGCGAAGGCGGATCGGAGGAAATTTCCAGGAAGCTTCTTCTACACCCTGCGCAACCTGGTCTCCGGCGGTTACTACACCACCCCCGAGGGAATGCGGGACATCGGATACATGGGCAATGTGCCCCAGGGCGAATGGAATGGTCCACCGAAGGAAGTCCTGGACCGTCTGGGGCTGGATCCGCAGTAGGAATTGTCCGCAGATCGACGCAGATCCCGGTAGCCGCGGTCGTCAGACCTTGGATTCCGACTACTTTCTTCACCTCTGCTCCACCGCGCCACTGCGGGAAATAGATTCCTCTGCTTGCCATTCCCGGCTGCTTCCCGTTTCGTATCCGTCAACGTTCCCCTTAAGGATGCATCCGCATTCCTGCGCCCATGTCCAGTTGAGTCGGGTCTCTCATGGTGGAACTGAGAAAGGACACGATATGAAAAGACGAATGCTGATGCTGCTCTGTGTGTTGTGGCTGTTACCCATGGTGCAGGCCGCCGAGAAGACGAAGGTGGTGTTCATCTCCGGCAAGCCCAGTCACCGGCCCATGAGCCATGAACACCGCGCTGGAAACACCATTCTGGCGGACCGGCTCAACAAGTCCGGTCTCGATGTGGAGGCCATTGTCCTGCCTGAGGCAGGATATCCCAAGGATCCCTCCATCCTCGAGGATGCCGACACGATCGTGATCTTCTGCACGGGGCACGCGGGTCATGTGGTGAACCCGAGGCTCAAGGAGTTTGATGCCCTCATGAAGAAGGGCATTGGCGTCGTCATGATCCACTGGGCGACCGAGGCGGTGAAAGGGGAGCCCGGTGAAAAGTTCCTTGAATGGATGGGGGGCTTCTGTGACCTGAACTGGTCCGTGAATCCGCATTGGACCCCGAGCTTCAAACCGGTGAAGCATGAAATCTGGAACGGGGTAAAGGCCTTCACCATCAATGACGAGTGGTACTACCACATGCGTTTTGTCGAGGATTCCAAGGGGCTGACTCCGATCCTTTCCGGGGTTCCGGGGCCTGAGACGTTGAAGCGCCCGGATGGCCCCCGGAGTGGCAATCCCCATGTGAGAAAGGCCGTGGCCAACAAGGAACCCCAGCACGTGGCATGGGCCTACCAGCGGGAGAAGGGACGCGGCTTCGGATTTACCGGTGGGCACAAGCACATGAACTGGCAGGACGACAGCTACCGGACCATCATGCTCAACGCCATCCTCTGGACCGCAGGGCGCAAGGTGCCCGAGGGAGGCGTTCCATCTGCCACCCCCAGCGATGAGGAAATGCGCGCCTACATCGACAGCGTTCCCCGTAAGAAGGCCGAGGTGAAACCCGTCCCTCCTCCGACGCCACCCAGCTTTCAGGAGCTGCGGCAGCAGGCGATTCGCCCCGTGGACTCGAGGGTCTCCCTTGAGCTGCTTTCAAAGACCCTCGCCCAATCCACGGACCCACGGGTGCAGACGGCTCTTCTGGAAGGCATCCTGACGGGACTGGACGGACAACGTGACGTCGAGCCTCCCCGGAACTGGAGTCGCACCCGCATGACCCTGAGGCGGAGTTCCAGCGATGTGGTTCAGGAATTGACCACCCGGCTGAGCCAGATCTTTGGTGATGCCTCAGCCATTCAGGAGGCGCTGGCCCTTCTTCAGGATGCATCCATGGATCTGGCTGCACGACAACGTGCGCTCGGGTCGCTGGTGGGTCTCAAGGCTGAGGAGACCCGGGAGGTGCTTCCTGGATTGCTGGACCAGAAGGACATGAGGATCGATGCCATCCGTGCGTTTGGATCGCTGGAGGATGAACGGGCTCCCAAATGGATACTCGAACGCTATCCTGCCATGGAGTTCCAGGAGAAGAGGGCTGCCGTGGAAACCCTGTCGTCTCGAAAAAACTATGCGAACGCGTTGCTGGATGCCCTGAAGGGAGGTGTGGTTCCAAAAGGTGACATCCCGGTCTACATCGCGCGGTCGCTTTCACAGATTCTCGGAAGGCAGTTTACCAGTGTCTTTGGTGATATTCAGGAATTGTCCCAGGACAAGGCCGCACAGATAGAAAAGTATCGCTCGCTCCTGATGTCGGACCGTATGGATCGGGCGGATGTCCACCAGGGAAGGTTGCTTTTCCAGTCGGTTTGCGCCTCCTGCCATCAACTGTATGGGGAAGGAGGTGAGATCGGGCCCGATCTCACCGGCTCCAATCGTGCGGACATCGACTACATCCTGCTGAACATGATCGATCCTAGCGCCGACGTGCCGGATGCCTACAAGGCCGTGACCGTCACCACGCGGGATGGACAGGTGATGGTCGGGACGATTGCCGCGGAGGACGATCAACGCATGGTCATCAAGTCGGTGGGGCAATCCCACACCGTTCTCAAGCGTGACATCCGCCAGCGCTCCCGCTCGGAGCTTTCCATGATGCCGGAGGGACTTCTGCAGGCCCTGTCCAACTCACAGGTGTTGGACCTGGTGAAATACCTCCAGACCCGTGAACAGGTGGAGCTGCCATGATGTTGGAACGGGAGGAAACCACCGCGGTAGCGGGACAGGCAGAGGAAACAGAGAAGATAGGAATGGGATTTATGAAGGACACGATTAGTTTGAAAGGACTCAGAGGAGAATGGGGTGGACCTCTGTTTCCTCTGCTATCTCCTGTTCAGAAAAGAATATGCACAATTTGTCTTCTCCTGTTCGCCTGCATGGACCTGTGGGCTGCGCAGATGAAGCAGCACAAGACCAGCAACGCACCGTTCCTGAAGCCTGCCGAGGCGGTGGCCAAGATGGATGTCATGGACGGATTCGAAGTCAGCATCTTCGCGTCCGAGCCCGACATAGGGGAACCCATTGCCTTCACCTTCGATGACCGCGGTCGCATCTGGATCGTGGAGAACTACAACTACGTCAACCGACGCTCCCACACGGACAAGCAGGTCACGCGCATCCAGATCCTGGAGGATACCGATGGCGATGGCGTGTTCGACAAGAAGAAGCTGTTTACCGACAAGCTGACCTTCAGCTCGGGTATTGCGGTGGGATTTGGAGGGATCTTTGTCGGATCACCACCGAATTTCACCTTCATCCCGGATCGCAACGGCGATGACAAGCCGGACGGCCCACCGGAGATCCTATTGGATGGTTGGGGGATTCAGGACCGGCATGAGACCCTGAACAGCTTCATCTGGGGACCGGACGGTTGGCTCTATGGTTGTCACGGTGTTTTCACCCAGTCCTATGTGGGCCAACCTGGAGCGCCCAATTCCGAGCGGCAGTTCATTGATGGAGGCATCTGGCGCTGGCACCCGACCAAGAAACGTTTCGAGATCTACGCAAGGGGACTGTCGAATCCATGGGGTTTTGATTTCAATGATGTGGGGCAGGGATTCGCCACCTGCTGCGTCATTCCCCACCTCTTCCATGTGGTGCAGGGCGGTGTCTATCACAAGCAGAGCAAGCCCCACCTCAATCCCTACGTTTACGACTACATCCAGACGATCAGGGACCACACGCACCTTTCCGCGCATGGCGGTGCACGCTTCTACCTTGCCGACACGTTTCCCGAGCGATACCGCGACCAGCTCTTCATGTGCAACATCCATCAGCATCAGTTGCTGACCGATGTGATGAAGAAGAAGGGATCCGGTTATGTGGGCAGTCATGGTGAGGATTTCATCAGCATGAATGACCTCGCATGGGTGGGGTTCAGCCTCGAGATTGGCCCGGATGGCGGGGTCTACATACTCGACTGGCATGATACGGATGTCTGTGGCAATGCCATCAACTTCCCCAACAGTGGCCGGATCTATCGTGTCATGCCCAAGGGGGCAGGAAGGTTCGAGAGACCCAATGTCGGCAGTCTGAGTGATGCGGAGTTGGTGGAGCTACAGGATCATCCCAACGACTGGTATGTCCGTCAGGCCAGGCTTCAGCTGCAGATGCGGGCGGCGCGGAAGCGCCTGAACGGCGATCTGGTGGTGAGTCACTTGGAGAAAATGCTCAGCGAGGCCAAGACCTCCGGCAAAAGGTTGAGGGCTCTCTGGGCGCTCCATGTCTCGGGCTATCTTCCGGAAGTGAGACTCCTTCAGTTGCTTCAACATGAGGACGAGTATGTACGGGCTTTCGCCATCCAGTTCCTGTGCGAAGACAAGGCGCCCTCCACCAAGGCCTTGGACGCGATGCTGAAGCTGGCAGCAAAGGATCCTTCCCCAGTGGTTAGGCTCTATCTGGCCGCGGCGTTGCAGCGATTGGAGCACGACCAAAGGTGGGACCTGCTTGGAGCCCTGTCCCAACATCGGGAGGATGTGGACGATCACAACATTTCCCGCATGCTCTGGTTTGCCCTCGAACCCATGGTGCCGGAACAACCAGAGAAGGCCCTTCAACTGGCGGTCCAGGGTCGCCTGCCCAACCTGCAGCGGAATGTGGCAAGGCGCCTCGTCAGCGGCGATCTTTCCTCGGATGAGAAAAAGGATCGGGGGAAGACCAAGGGCAGGGCGCCTTCGGCCTGGCAACGGGAC
>CAZKNW010000189.1:0-7689 GCA_964554035.1 uncultured Verrucomicrobiota bacterium | reverse complement strand
AAAAATGGACTCGAGAAGGATTTCAGGAACCAGAGCCCCGGTCGCCTCATCAAGATGGGAAGCTGACACGGTGCCCAAAAGAACCTCTCCATCATAGAAGCTCACCGATTTCACGACACCATCCCGGTCAAAACCCTGAACCACCATCGTGATGGTCTGACCTTCGTGATAGATCTGCCCGGGTGAGGGGCTCAACCACTCCACCCATGGCCGGGAGGGTTCGGCAGGAAGGTCATTATCGATAATGTACACTTTTCCTCCGGATGGATAACCCACTCGGTATTTCCTTTCCACATCAGGCAGGGAATTGGCCAAGGAACTGACGAGTGAGAGATTCACGGATTCACGTCCCTCCACCAACAAGTCGTCTATGGGCTCGATCAACACCTCGATCGAGGTTTCTCCCGCGGGAATCTCAACATCAGGAAGCACTGTGTGGTAGTCCTCACCGTTTGAGGCGGTCCCGCTCAGAAAAGCGCCGACCGTGAGGGCTTCCCCGGTGGAACCGGTTCTCCTGATCCGGAAGACTCCATTGCGTGTGGGAAGCTCATCGCCATCCGCAGCAAACTGAAAGGCAGCCAGCTCAGCCTCATAGGCAAAGCTGGAAAGAACCTCCACTGAAACGGCAGGAAGGTCGACCCTTTCGGCAACAGTCACGAGGACAGTTGGCGACCAGGCCTCCGCGCCATCGTCGTCCACGGCCCTGAACTGAAGACCATGTTTACCCACCACGTCTGCCGACCACTCAAACTGGAACCTGAAGTCCCCGATTCGGGTACCGGAGGCGGGCGTTCCTCCATACACCTCATCACCCCGCTCGCGGACGGCAACCCGCATTTCATCAACATAGAATTCCACCTTCTGGACCTGCCCATCGAGATCGTAGGCGCTGCCGATCACCTGCGCGACGCTGCCGAGTTCGATCCTTGAGCCGTGTGATGGTTGAACGATCTGCGTGACAGGTGGATGATTCTCCGTGCTGGGTTCGTCATTGTCCCGAATGTTGACCACGGCCCGGTGGTTGGATCCAACGTGATAGCAGCCGTATGGCTGTGGAAAAATCTCAATACAAACCGGTGGCTGAATCTCGATGACAACCGTCTCCGATCCCTCGACCACCTGGTCATCGATGGGTGAAACCAGAAGGTCCGCATAACGTTCACCCGCCTTGATGATCACGGTATTGGAGAATTCCGCATAATCCACCCCCCTCTCAGCGGAACCACCCACTTCAAAAAAGACCTCCAGGGGCAGCTCTGTCGAGCCGGTCCTTTCAATACGGATCAACCCCGTGTTCATCAGGCCTTCCGAGTTACCCTCTTCTCCAGCCGAGGGGTCCCTCGCATAGACAGAAACCACCACCGGCCTCTCCTCGTCCAAAACCTTGATCTCCACTGCGGTTGACGTGTTCTGCAATCCATCGTCATCGGTCGCCACCGCAGTGATGGAGTGAATTCCCGGTAGGGCATGCTCCCAGTCCAAGGTGAAGAATCCAACATGGGTCACCATGGAAGAACCTGTCGGATAGACATTCTCGACTGTTTCCGTTTGTTGGCCCAGGTGCGCTTCAACCAGTTCCAAGGCTCCCTCCTCAGCCCTGAAGGTCTCCTCGCCAACAAAGATCACAGGAGGAGGGCTGCCTTCTCCAATGAGGGACTCCCCTGCGAAGAACTCCACCTTCTCGATCCGCCCGTCCACATCGAAGCCCCCTGCCGCGAGACGAATCGCCTCACCCTTGAAGAAGGTCTGCCCTGGGCCCGGCCGCACCATGTTCACGATGGGGCGCTGAAAGGTCTCGAAGTCATTGTCGAGAATCTTCAAACGAACCTCCCTGACAGAGATGCCCTCAGTGGAGATTCCGGTTTCGGAATTACCGCCTGCCAGAGAAAGGACTACCCACTCCACTCCCTCCGCTACTTCATCGTCGATCGGAATCAGGGAAACTGGCACGGCATACTGACCTGCTGGAATCGTGACCACACCAAAGAGCGGAAGGTAATCGATTTCATTCTGCGCGGTGCCTTCAATCTGGTAGCGGACCTCCAACGACTCGCTGACATCGCCCAGGCGGAAAATCATGACAATGGCAGGCTCACCGCCCTCTTCCTTGGCCACGTCATCGATGGCAAGGATGCCAACCTGCGCAGAAACATCCGGTGAATGCAACGTCTCGTCAGACCAACTGACGAAGGACGACAGCAAGAGGGTGGAAAGGATGACAGACAATAAAGACTTCATGAAAACAACACCCTAGCAGTAGCGATTTCCCTCCCTTGGAACAAGTCTGGTGATGGTCGTATTTCCGTAACATTTCAATCCCGGGAGCCGCCCTCAGGAGAAGACCTCCTTTCGCCGGTAGCGCCAGACCCTGCCTCCCTGCCCCCAGTCTTCGGTCGCTGCTGGAGCCAACAGGGTGACCACCCTTCCCTCAGCAAGGACCTCCGAAACGGCCTCATCGCATTCACTGGGGTCAGAAGTCAGCACGACGACAAGCGCACTCCGTCGGGAAACCTTTTCCACCGCCTCACGAAAACGCCCACCCGATGGCAACCCCTCGTCCTTCCGGGCGAAAGCCAGCATGTCCAGGATTTCCTGTCCATCCGTGAAGGGAGGCAGGACGCGGTGATCCAGATTGCCCAGAAACACCACCTCCACATGATGGCCTTCATCCAGTGCGGCAAAGATGATTGATCCCGCCGCGCGCAGCGCGTCATCCACATTCTTCTCCAGGGACAGCTCGAGCAGGACCGAAAGCCGGCCTGACAATTCCTCGTCATAGGTCCGGGTCATCAGGCCCAGCCCCTTGGAACTGCTTTTCCAGTGGATGTGCTTCAAGGGATCTCCGGGGTGGGAGGGCCTGATACCCGCAAAATGGGTTCCGGAAGTTGTCTGTCTTCCACCGCTGAACTTGCCACCCACCATGACATCGAAGCCTGCCGCCGGCGGGACAGGACAGGGATATACCGCCGGATGCACGACCGCCTTGCCCGCGACCGCCAGCGGACGTGCAACACGAAGCAATCCGAAGGGAAAGAAACACTCCAGGGACAGGTCCGCCCACGCATGGACTCCCCGTTTTTCAAAAACCACCTCCGGAATCAGGCTCACCTCACTGCCCGGCTTCATCTGGCCGAGTCGGATGAGGATCCGGCCCTCATGCATGATACGGAACATGCCGATGTCCCTCTGCCCGGCGTTCCGGATCTTCCATGGCTGCCGGGAGCGTTCGCCCTCTTCGACACGAACCAGTTCCGGAGCCTCCACCTCGACACTCTGAAGAACATGGCGGGCCTGAAACAGGTTGAAGACAAAGCAGCCCAGGAGAATCCCGATCGGAAAAAGCAGCAGGCCCGACTGTGAGGTCAGCGAGGCGAGGTAGAGCAGGACCGATCCCACCACAAAGATCATCCCTGTCTTGGTCAGGGTGGTCTTGCGCGGCTTTCTGGCTGGTTTCAGGTCCGACATGCTGGCCAAGGGAGTCAACGCTTCCGAATAATTCCTTTCAAGTCCCAGTCTGGGTTTCTAACGTTCGCCCCGTTCCCATGAAATCGAGCAAAATACTTTCCTCCCTTCTCGGACTCTTGGTTCTCGCAACCGCCCTGGCCCTCCAGGCTGCTGACAGGAAAAGCCCCAACATCGTGATCATCTTCACGGATGATCAGGGCTATCAGGATGTTGGTGTCTTTGGTGCGAAAGGCTTCGAGACCCCAAACCTCGACCGCATGGCGAAGGAGGGTGTCCGGTTCACCCACTGGTATGCCGCCCAGCCCGTTTGCTCCGCTTCACGGACGGCCCTGTTGACGGGCTGCTATCCCAACCGAATTGGGATCCACGGAGCGCTCGGGCCACAAAACACGCACGGAATCAACAGCGCGGAAATCACCCTCGCCGAGATCTGCAAGCAGAAGGGCTACGCAACCGCCATCTTCGGCAAGTGGCACCTGGGACATCATCCCGAGTTCCTGCCCACCCGTCATGGCTTCGACGAGTATTTCGGCATCCCCTACTCCAATGACATGTGGCCCAACCACCCGACCGCGGGTGACCGCTTTCCTCCCCTGCCCCTGATCGAGGGAGAAAAGACCATCCACCACCTGAAGGAGCAGTCGAACCTCACCACCATGCTTACGGATCGTGCCGTCCATTTCATCAACAACAACAAGGACAATCCCTTCTTCCTCTACGTCCCCCATCCCCAACCCCATGTTCCCCTGTTTGTCTCCGACAAGTTCCGCGGCAAATCCAAACTGGGGCTCTATGGCGACGTCATCATGGAGCTCGACTGGTCGGTCGGGGAAATCCTGAAGGCCGTCAAGAGCAACGGGCTGGATGACAACACGCTCGTCATCTTCACCTCGGACAACGGTCCCTGGCTCTCCTATGGCACCCACTCCGGACATTGCGAGCCGCTTCGCGAAGGCAAGGGAACCGTCTGGGAAGGCGGCGTCCGCGAACCCACCATCATGCGCTGGCCCGGAACGCTCCCCGCAGGAAAGATCCAGGACACCCCCGGCATGAACATCGACCTCCTGCCCACCATCGCCAAGCTGATCGGGGCCGAGCTGCCCAAGCACAGGATCGACGGAAAGGACATCTGGCCCCTGCTCACCTGCCAGCCTGGAGCCCAGAATCCCCACGAGGCCTATTACTTTTACTACAAGCAGAATGAACTCCAGGCGGTCATGGCCGGCAAGTGGAAGCTGATCCTCCCCCATCGCTACCGGACATTGGCCGGCAAGGAGGGGGGCACAGGCGGCATCCCGGTGCCCTACAGCAACGTCAATTCCGGCATGGAACTTTACAATCTGGCCGACGACATCGGGGAACAGAACGACCTCGCCTCCAACTACCCAGAGGTGGTCAAACGGCTCCAGAACTACGCCGCCAAGGCCCGGAAGGACCTAGGCGACAATCTCACCAAGACCAAGGGCAGCGGAACCCGTGAACCCGGCAAGGTGGAGAAAAAATAGGTCCTGCATGGCGTAGGGGGCCCGCCTGCCAGTCTGAGGGGCGTCTCGCCCCGATTTCTATACCGGCACCGAGAGGGTGCCGAAACGCGCAGTCGAGAGCCCACGCCACCCTCATCTGACACTTGCCAACCGCTAAGCGAAGGTTAGCATGTTGTTTGGTTCAGCGGCCACCGTGGACAGACGGTGAATACGGGCCTTCAGGCCATCGTTGAACCCGTTCAGACCTGATCTTTCAGAAACATGAAGAAAAACACCGAAAAACCCTCATCCCAGCTGAACCGCCGTCGCTTTGTGCTGCAGTCGCTAGGCGCCTCACTGGCCCTTCCCGGCCTGACGTCCCTGCAGGCCAGCAGCGTTGGCAAGGGCACCGCCGTCCAGACCGCCAAGGGCGCAGGTGCTGGAGCGCGTCGATTCGTGGCCGTGGGCAATCTTCTCGGTTTCCAGCAGAAGAGCTTTTTTCCAGAGACGGTCGGCAAGGGCTACGAGTCCACCGACCTGCTCAAGCCGCTCGAGGCCAACCGCAAGCACATGACCGTGTACCGTGGTCTTGATCACGGGATCAAGGGTGGTCACTTCGCCGTCCACACTTTCCTGTCAGGCGTCCTGCATCATCAGGCTCAGGACATGCCCGATGGCAATGTCACCATCGACCAGTTCATCGCCGAGAAGATCGGAACCCAGACCCGCTTTCCATCACTGACCGTCGGATCCGAGGGAGGCATCCACGGTGGCTGCCAGATTGCATGGACCCGTTCCGGTGTCCGTGTCCCCCCCATCACGGGGCCCTCGGAGCTTTTCGACCGGCTCTTTGTCATGGACTCCAAGGAGCGCCAGGCACAGAAGGTGCGCCAGAACCGTCTTCAAGGCTCCATCCTCGACGCCGTGCTGGAGGACGCCAACCGCCTTTCACGCAAGGTCAACGTCGAGGACCGTGACAAGCTGGACGAATACTTCACTTCTGTTCGGGATGTGGAGAAGCGCCTTGAGATGAGGGAGCGCTGGACCCAGCAGCCCAAGCCCGAGGCTCCTTTTGAGAAGCCCGCCGACAAGAACACGGTCGAGGATCTTCCCCTGATGTACGAATTGATCGCCCTAGCCCTCCAGACGGACTCCACACGCGTCGCCACTCTGGAGATCGGAGGCAGCTTCCTGCCCCAGCACCTGGGAATCAGCCGCAGCTACCACAGCATGTCCCATCACGGCAACGATCCGGAGACCGTCGCCAACCTGATCAAGCTGGAGACCTACCAGATCGAGCATTTTGGCAAGTTCCTGACCCGCCTCGCCCAAACGAGGGACGGAGGCCAGACCCTGCTCGATTCCACCTCGGTGGTCTTTGGCAGTGGCATGGGCAACGGACATCGCCACACCAATTCCGATCTCCCCATTATCCTCGCTGGTGGTGGTTACAAGCACGGCGAATTCCGCAATGTCGAAAAGGAAAAGTCAGGCAAGACCCCGCTTTGCAATCTCTACCTCGACATCGCACAGCGCATGGGACTTGAGGTCGATTCCTTCGGCACCAGCACCGGAACCTTCAGCTGAGGCAAAGGAGCTATGGGGTGCGCAAGTTCCCCGACGACGGGAGAGTGCGCCGGCGTATGGCTCTCTCCAACACGCACTTCAGTCTGGATCCTCAACCCCGAAAGCGGGACACAGTCCCGCACTTTCCCACAGTCGCGGGACATTCGCGCATTCCAAAGCATAATTCGAATTCTCTGAGGTGCCCTCGCATCCAACCTACTGTTCATGATTCCACGTGTTTCCATCCTGATCCTCTTGCTGAGTGCTTCACTTGCCCAGGCATCGCCTGAGAAGGTCACCAAGTTCCTCAGCACCTACTGTTATGACTGTCATGACAGCGCCATGCAGAAGGGCGAGAGGGAGTTCGAGAGCTTCAAGCTGCCCTTGAAGTCGGAGATGGATCTGATTTCGGCGAAGGAGATCATCGACCAGCTCACCCTCAAGGAGATGCCTCCAAGGAAGGCGGACCAGCCCACCGAGGAAGAGCGCCTTGAGGTCATCCGGGAACTTCGTGCAGGGGTCAGCAACGCCCGAGACCAGTTTGCCAGCAGCGGAGGACGCACCGTGATGCGACGCCTGACCCGTCGCGAATACGAAACCACGATGGAAGCCCTCTTCGGTCGCCGCATGGACACCCTTGGCCTGACAGAGGAATTCCCGAAGGAAAACACCAGCAGGCACATGGACAACATCGGACAGTCATTGGTGACCTCCGGCTTCCTGCTCGATCAGTATTTCCTCGCAGCGGACCGCCTTGTGGAACTTCGACTGAACAAACCCGAAACGGAGCCGAAGACCTGGCACTTCACGGATCACTTCGTCCAGTATGAGGAACTCTCCGGACCACACCGTTCTGCCTTCAAATACAAGTATCTCTGCATCTACGAGCAGCCCAATACAGACACCCGTCAGGGGGGCTACGGGCACATCGAGGATTTCCTGGAAGGCGTGCCGGTCTCCGGTCTCTACGACGTCCAGGTGCTTGCACAGGCCATGCATCGGGACACCCACTATGATCCCAAGATCCTGGGCATGGATTTTTCAGAGCCCTTCCTTCTCGGTATCGTTCCCGGCGACGCCCGCAAGGGCCACATCCATTATCCCCAGCGGGTGGAACCTGAACTGGCCGACCGGGTCGTCCTCCCTGATGAAAAACCCGAATGGAAGACCTTTCGCGTCTGGCTGGAGAAGGGAC
>CAZKNW010000188.1:0-7702 GCA_964554035.1 uncultured Verrucomicrobiota bacterium | reverse complement strand
GTCGACCATCAAGCCGGATGTTGAAACAACCTGCTTACCGGGTGCATCTGGTTTGGCATCGTAACGTGTGTAACTTCCCTTCGAGCTCACCAGAATCTTCTTCCCATCAGCCGAAAGCACCCAACCTCCGGAGTCCTTCACGAAGGGCTTCGACTCACGCTTCTTGAGATCAAAGAGATGCAGAGCCGGTTTCTCGATACTGCCGCGACCATAGAAGCCAGCACCGGAAGTGGAATAGAAGAGGAATCCCTTGATGGCAGCCAGCGACCGAATATTACCAGCCTCCACCGGAACGCGCACACTGCGCTGGGCGAGACCTTCGAAGTCGATGACGATGGGATCCTCCTTCTTGCCTTCGTCGGTCTTGTCTTTGTCAGCGTCCTTGTCGTCCTTGCCCGATTCCTCTCCAGCGCTCTCATTCCCTTTCGAGTCTTTCTTATCCTTCTCGATGGCAACTTCGTCCGACTCGGGTGCAAAGGGATTTGGAACATCCTTCCGCAATGCCAGCGCGTAGAGCTGCACGTCGTGGCTGCCTGCATAATTCCATTCGATCGAAGAGATCTGCGGAGCGAACTCACGCCGGGAGAGGTAATACAGATACTCTCCTTCCGGATCCCACGTAGGCGAACCAACGTCGAAGAGGGGATCCGTAATCGGCCGCACCACGCCATCTGCGGCGGACCAGATGTAGAGACGGCCGAAGTCATTCGACTCCTTCATGGTGAAGGCCAGATGACCGCTGCACGCGGACCAGGTGTAATCGTTGATACCACCCCGGGGCGCATCAACGATCTCAACGACAGCCTTGGTCTCCACGTTGATGGCAAACAGCTTTCCGTCCTTGTCGGAATAAGCGAGGTGTTTGCCATTGGGAGCCCATTCCGGGGCGCCCAACATGACCCGGTGCCGGGTTGTGAGGGCCTCGGCCTCGCTGCGGCCGCTCTGGTCGACGAGGTAGATTTGCTCCTCTCCCGACAGGTCGGAAACAAAGGCGATCCTGCGACCGTCGGGTGACCACCGCGCATGCTTGTCGTGTGCATTGGACGAGTTGGTCAGGTTCCTGGTAGCTCCTTTCTCAACGGGGGCGGTGAAGACATCACCACGCGCGACAAACAAGGCACGTTTTCCTTCGGGCGAGAGCGCAAATCCTTCGATATTCTTGTCTGCCGGGTAGCGGGACGGGCGCATGGACAGTCCATCATCGGGCACCGTGATGGACAGGCGTTTCTCCTTCTTCGACTTCACGTCATAGATCGCAAGGACGCCATCGATCTCGAAGACGATGCGCGACTTGCTGTCCGATGAAGGCCAGCGGACATCCCATTCCTCATGATCCGTGAGCGCCTGCGAAGCTTTCGCTGCGCGGTCGTAGCGGTAAAGGTTGAGGCGCCCTCCACGGTCCGAGGCGAAGTAGAGATGTTTCCCAATCCACATGGGGTCGCGCTCCGTACGGACACTGTTGTCGATGGCGGTGGCCTTGTTGCCCTCCAGGTCGAAGATGTAAAGATCCTGGGCCCAGCCACCTTCGTAGCGCTTCCAGGTGCGAAAGTCTCGGAACAACGGCGAATACAGCAGGCTCTTGCCGTCAGGTGAAAATTCACCTGCACCGGAGGTCGGCATCGGCAACTTCACGGGCAATCCACCCTTGGCCGATACGGTGTAAAGGCCCGTGAGCGTCTTGCCTCCATCGGCGTCCCTCAGAGACCGGAAGAGGATGTTCTTCCCGTCAGGCGTCCAGCCATACACCTGGTGGTCGTAGCCCCAACGGGGAGGCAAGGGACCTGCGGCAGGATAAAAGGTCAGTTGCTTGGGGGGACCGCCAGTAGCCGGCATGACGTAGACCTGTTCATCACCGTCATACTGTCCTGTGAACGCGATCCACTCACCATCGGGCGAAAACTTTGGAAAGAGTTCCTGACCGGGATGCGCCGTCAACCGGACTGCCTGCCCTCCCTCGGTGGAAGACTTCCAAAGATCGCCTCCATAACAGAAGACCACGAGGTTTCCAGCGATGTCCGGAAAACGCAAAAGCCTGGTCTCGGCTCTCGCTCCTACAACGCCCAGGAATAGGCTCACCAAAATGGCTAGATGGTTCTTAAGGTTCATTGCCGGGCATGCTGGGCATGTCTCCGGCCCTTTGCAAATATCTTGTCCCTTGGCAGCGGAACCTCGACAACGTCAGGGAAAGGGTCGCACCTATCTGACAGGCCCGTCTTGACGATCCCGCATCCAATAAGCAAGTTGCCGTTATCCCGATTGCCCTGCAGCCAGCCGTGCCTCATTCCTGCCCCAGACCCTCCTTTTCCTTCTCCGTCGGACTCGCCTTGCTCGCCGTGACGATGATGGGACTGCTTCAATTCGGAAGCGAAGCCTCGGAATTGCCTGAACCTCATCCCCACAACCTTCGGAAGGTTTCGTCAACCACCTGGACCGGGGGGGAACCCAAGGATGACGCGGACTTCGCAGCCCTGAGGCGGATGGGAATCAGGACCGTGGTGAGTGTCGATGGGGCCAAGCCCGATGTCTCTGCTGCGGAACGGCACGGCCTCCGATACGTGCACATTCCGATTGGATACGATGAGATCAACACCCATGCGCAGCTTTCGCTGGCGGCCTTGGAGGGAAACACTCCCTCCCCATTCTACATCCATTGCCACCATGGGAGACACCGTGGCCCTGCAGCGGCCGCCATCGCCTGCATGGCGACTGGTGAAATCGACCATAAGAAGGCGTTCCTTCTGCTTGAGAAAGCCGGGACAAGCCCGGACTACCATGGCCTTTGGAAGGCAGTGAAAACCTACCAGCGCCCTTCCAAGGAAACCCTTCTTCCTGAACTTGTTTCCATCGCTGAAGTGAACTCCCTCGCTGCGGCCATGGCGGGTGCCGATCGGGCAGGAGATCGGCTGGAGCTTTGCCAGACCAGCGACTGGAAGACACCACCGGGACACCCTGACATCATTCCTGAACGCGAGGCACTGATCCTGAAGGAAGCCTTCCGCGAATCCTTGCGCAACCTCCCTGACAAAGACCGGAAGGCAATGCTTACCGATTGGCTGAAGGCGGCCGAGCAGTCGGCCGAAAAGCTGGAAGCGGCCCTGAAATCCGGAGATTCCAAGGCCGCTTCAAAAGAATTCCGAAACCTGCAGGAGTCCTGCAAGACCTGTCACAAGAGGTTCAGGGATTAATCACCCAACCTGTCATCAGTCAAAGAACGGAAAGAGCTTTTTCAGTTCCGCCTTGGTGGGCTGCTTCCCGTACTCGCAGATCTCAAAGGCTTCGGCGTGCTTCACCTCGGCACCCTTCTTGTCGCCATACCATTCCTTGAGTTCATCGCGGAAGCGGTCGGCGATCCGGCCATTGCGGGCGGACCAGCTGGCCTTGAGGATCTCCTTGCGCTTCACCGGGTCGTGGGCGCGACGTTGAAGCAGGGTGTCCTTGTGACCCAGGGCACCACCTTCGTAGACCTGTGATTCCAAGGCATCGATGGCATCCACTTTCTGGTCGAAAACATCATCAATGGAGACGGCGATATCCGGGGTGAAGGGATAAGGTTTCTCAAAGCGGTCCGGGTAGTAGAAGAAGCAGGGATTCTTATCCAGTGGCTTGGTGTCCGGGCAGATGTAGGGGACGGCCACCATGAAGGCCGCATCCTGCACAAGCACTCCCGTGTAGCGGTGGTCGGGATGGTAATCCCATGGGCGGTGGGAAAAGACCATGTCGGCATTCCATTCGCGGATCAGGCGGATGATCTTCTTGCGGTTCTCCAGGCTGGGAACGAGTTCACCGTCATGGATGTCCAGGACCTCGACCTCAATACCCATCCGCTTCGCAGCCTCCTTGACCTCCTTCGTACGCCGGATGGCAAGCGGGCCGCCCGCCATGTTCCAATGTCCGATGTCACCATTGGTGACCGACACCAACTTCACCTTGTGGCCTGCCTTGGCCCACTTGGTGGCGGTGCCTCCAATCTGGAACTCGGCATCGTCAGGATGGGCTCCGAAGGCGATGATTCGCAGGGGTTCCTCGGCAGCATGGAGCTGGGTGAAAGCGAGGAGAGGGAACAGACAGAGGGTGAGGAGTGTTATCTTCATCTTTTGGAATTGGTGGGAAGATAAACGAACCGACGTATTCGCCAAGTCTGGAAACCCGTGGAACGGAAGAACCTTCCTTTGGATTTTGGTCAACGGTCCCCGGCCAGCTCCCGCACGAGGGCCCTCACGGCAAAGTCGACGTGCTCACAGCCGCTTTCCTCCCTTTGGCCGAAATGATCGTCGTTGCCGGCAAAGGCCACCTTGAGTCGCTGAAGCAGTCCGCCATTCAGATGGGACGGCGTCGGAAGGTCATCGACGTTCCAATAGCGGAGGACGCCTTTCTTCTCCAACATCCTCGGAATCTGTCCGAACCGGGTCAGCATGAGAGAGGAGTGCTCCTTGCGGCACATGCCCACAATCACGGAGAACTGCTCGAAGTGATCCAGCTTCAGGGGCTTGGGTGATCTCGATTCATCAATCAGGTGCGTAAGCTCCCTGCCCTCCAGGTATCGGATGGCACTTGGGGAAAGGCCGCGTTGTGCCGTCCTTTCCAGGACTCCTCGAGAATCGCCAGTCCAACCCATTCCCGCCTCGTCCGCGTAATGATTGAAAAGCAACTCAGCCAGGCGACTCCGGTAGTAGTTGCCGGTGCAGACGAAAAGGACCTTCTTGTTGTCAGCCGTGTTCATCACTGGTGAGGGCGCGCCGCCTTCCAGCCGGCCTTCAGTTCCGCCGACAAACGTTCCATGACTTCACGGCTCCCGTCCAGCACCGCGAGATTGAAATTTTCATAGGGATCGCCCGCATGGTCATAGAGTTCTCTCGCAATGAGGCGCCCATCATTCTGCCTCCACTCATTGTAACGATAGCGATCCGTCCTCACCGACCTGCCCATCACCTTTCCGCGCTGATATTGTGAAAAGGCGGCCTTCTTCCAGGGACGACTGGGATCCTTCAGCAGAGGAAGCAGGCTCGTGCCTTCGAGATGATCGGGTAGTGGAAGCCCTGCGGCCTCAGCGAGCGTTGGATAAATATCCACCATTTCAACCAAGGCGTCGCTGACGAGACCCTTTCTCTGACCGGGAACACTCAGGATCATGGGCGCCCTAGTGGAGGTCTCGAAGTTGGTGTGCTTGCACCACATGCCGTGCTCCCCCAACTGGTATCCATGGTCCGACCAAAGAACGACCACGGTGTTCTTATCCAGTCCCAGGCGTTTCAATTCGTCAAGAACCCTGCCCACCTGGGCATCCACGAAACTGACACAGGCGTAATAGGCATGCTTGGTCCTTCTCGCCACATCATCCGGCACGGGGAGTTCATCCGGAAAGTCACTGAAGCTCCTGACGTAGTTGAAGCCACTCATCGCCAGATCCGGCACACCCGCGGGGGCAAAGGCATTGGGTGCCAGATCCAGCTGCTCCGGGTCATAGAGGTCCCAGTATTTCGCAGGCACATTGAAGGGTGTATGGGGCTTGAAGAAGCCCACCATCAACATGAAGGGCCGGTCCTTGACCTGTCGCAGGGTCTTGACCGCCTCGTCGGCCACCATGCCATCGCGATAGGCATGGTCCGGGACATCCGCCCTTTCCGTCAGTGGATTGCGGTTTTCCTGGGATTGGTCCATGACGATCCTACGGCCCGTATTCTCCGGATGCGCGTAGATGCCCTTGGTCGGAAAGAAACGCGGTTCCGTGAAGGCATCCGGATCATCCTGACCGTTGTGATGAAGGATCTTCCCCAAAGAACGCGTGTAGTAGCCATGCTCCTTGAAGAGCTGTGGCAGGGACACGATATCCGGCAGGGCTTCCCTGAAGTGGGTCTTCCCGTTGAAGACCCTCGTCGTATCCGGACGTGCACCTGAAAAGACACTGTTTCTGGAAGGCCCGCAAAGAGCCTGCTGCACATAGGCCCTCGTGAAACGAATCCCCCTGGCCGCCAGTCGATCGATGTGGGGTGAATGAATGTGGGAAGCACCGTAACAACCCAACTCATCACGTAGGTCATCCACGGCGATAAAGAGGACATTCGGCCTGTCATCCGCCCAAGCCCATGACGAAAGAATCACCAGACAGAATGTCAGGACCCGCAAAGGCATCTTACTTCTTCCTGGTGCGGATGGGAAAGAGGTCGGAGGTGGTTCTGTGGCGATCGAACAGCTTGTTCATCGCCTTCACCACATCCGGGCTTCTGGCTGCAAGGTCGTTCTGTTCACCCAGGTCCTTGGAAAGATCATAGAGTTCGACCCTGGTCGGGTCATTGTTGTCACGGATGGCCTTCCAGCGCCCCTTTCGGATGGCCTGTTGGTAACCTCGCTCATGAAACTCCCAGTAGAGGTATTCATGTTCCTTCTGCTTCGACGCCTGCCCTGACAACAGAGGCAGAAGGCTGACGCTCTGGAGTCCTTCCGGAACCTTCGCACCGGACATCTCGGCAGCCGTGGCCATGAGGTCACCAAAGTAGCCGACGTGGTCCGACTCTGAACCGGGTTGAATCTTTCCAGGCCACCGGGCGATTGTCGGAACCCGGATTCCCCCTTCATAAAGATCCCGCTTCATCCCCCTCAAGGGACCATTGGCATCGAAGAACTCAGGATCGTTGCCACCTTCCTTGTGGTGCCCATTGTCCGAGGTGAAGATCACAAGCGTATCGCGGTCGATCTTCAGCTCCTTGAGCAGGTCCAACAACCTTCCGACATCCCGATCCATCCGGGTGATCATGGCGGCCTGTCCCTTGTTGGGGTCGGTCCAGTCGAGATCGGAATAGATCCCGTAGTCGGGGACTTCCTGACCATTGCCGGTTCCACGGGTTCCCTCGTTGTTGGCGTGGGGAACGGTCAGGGCGAGATAAAGGAAAAAGGGGCTTCCCGCATGTCCCTTGATCCAGTCGAGGGCCTCCTGCGCAAAGAGATCATGGCTGTAGTCGACCTTCTTCTGGGCCCATCCCGCTCCACGGGTCTCATAGGAACGCCCCTGTCGATAGAGCACATTGCGGAGCTGGACCCGCTCTTCATTCCGAATGAGGAACTCCGGATAAAAATTATGTGCGTGACCCTGGTCCAGATAGCCAAAGGAATAGTCGAATCCCTGCCTCACGGGAACTCCTGTGGAGTCTTCATGCCCAAGCCCCCACTTGCCTATGAGCGCCGTGTCATAGCCCTGCTTCTTCAGCAGCTCCGCCACTGTGAAATCATCGGGACGCAGGTTGAATTTTCCGTTGCCACGGACGAAACAGTGTCCGGTATCCATGCCCGTCATCAACACGCAACGTGAGGGGGCACAGACGGTGGACCCCGCATAGAAGCTGGTCAGCTTCATTCCCTCGGCGGCCATCTTGTCGAGATGGGGTGTCTGGATCTTTTGCTGTCCAAAGCAACCCAAGTCCCCGTAGCCCAAGTCATCCGCAAGGATGAAGATCAGGTTGGGTTTTGAAGCCGCCTGACAGAGTGCAGCAGACAGCAAAAGGACAGACAGAAAGGCCCTGCCGAGAAGACGTTGGAAATGCATGCGGGGCTTTTACCCGATCCATCTCTTTTCGCAAATCATGAAGACAACGGAGGAGAGCTTAACCACGAAGATCCGAAGGGCAGGAAGAGAGAAATCGAAAGAGGAGTCCATGGTCGTATTCCAAGTTGGAGTCCCCGCTTCACAGACTGTGTGAAAACGGTAGGG
>CAZKNW010000187.1:0-7703 GCA_964554035.1 uncultured Verrucomicrobiota bacterium | reverse complement strand
TTACCTAGCAGCTTCGCTCATCTGGTTGAAGTGAATGTCGATTGGCCCTAGAATAGGTGACTCGATTCCGATGGAAGGAGTAATTCCAAGATCATCGAACTGTAAGTGTTTCCCTATGCGTTTAATAGACATCTATTTTTTTGCCAACGCTTAAGTGAGTGACCGGCACGATAAACTCTGAGTGCTCTGATGGTCCATGCTAATCGGGCGCTGGTTGTCGCCGGTTCACTCCGCTGGTTTGGTATGCACTAGTGAACAGATCATCAATGAATGTGTCCTATCTCCCACAACGGATGTCGATGAGTCTCGCCGCCGTCTTGGGTCGGTAACCAATGAGGCTGATAAAGAGGTAGAGAAGCAAAGTAAATCAAGACCGCCAAAAATCCAACCTGTGTCAGAATATTATGAGTCTTCCGGTACGCAAACATGCTGATAATTCCCGTGACGACAAAGCTACGAAACAAAAAGAGGGGCAACCGAGAATCTCCGCTCCCGTCGTTTACCGCGTAGATCAAAACAAACACACCGTATATCGGCGGTATCAATACCCATGAGAACTTCTTCTGCATACCAACTTATTATCAGGGCAATTTGCCCTGATATCCTGATATTAGCCGGGAAATCGGGCAAACTCCTTTGTGTGTTTTAAGACCTCCTTCAACGTTCTCCGAAAGACCCCAAGCGGTCAATTCCCAATCAGTGCTGATCGGAGGCGTCCGCGGATGCCATGGCCGCGGGTGCCTTTCTTCGCCGGGGGGGCTGCCCAAACGCGGCTTCCTGGATTCGGCGCTTCACGGCCTGGCCGGTAGGTGTTGAACGTCGCTGTCCGGGGATCCTTGACCCGGCCTCACAGCGTGCCTTGACGGCATCCTTTGCAGTGGCGGTCCTCCTAGCGGGTTTCCCTTCGGCACCGGCCAGTTCGCCCAGGTCCCTGAGGGCATGGGTCATGGTGTCGACATCGCATTTCATCCGTTCAACCGTCTCCGCGCTCTTCCCGGAAGCCCTGAGGTGGGCCAGGGTCACCTTTTCGATGCTGGCCACGTTGCCCTTCAACCTGAGGAGGCCCTGGTCCTGTTCCGAGGAAGCCTCCGAGATCTCGGCAAGCACCTGGTCGACCTGCCGCACCTGTGAGACGATCTCCTCCAGATCCTCGGCCACCCTGCCCACGATGCTTCCACCGAGGCGGCTGTTCTCAACCGATTCCGAGATCCTTTCCGCGGATTCCCTCGCCGCATCGGCACTGCGCTGGGCGAGGCATCTCACCTCGTCGGCCACCACGGCAAATCCGGAGCCCGCCTCCCCTGCCCTCGCGGCCTCCACCGCGGCGTTGAGCGCAAGGATGTTGGTTTGAAAGGCAATGTCATCAATGGTCTGGATGATCTCGGCGACGCCTCCACCGGAGCTCTCGATCTTCTCCATGGCCGAAGTCAGCTCGGCCATGTTGATCCCGCCCCTCTCGGCAGCTTCGCGCGCATGGGAAGCCATCTTCTTGGCGTTGGTCGTCCTCCTGTGGTTTTCAGAGGATCCTCTGGCGATCCGCCGCAGGGACTCGGAGGTCTCCTCGATGAGCTTCGCCTGCTCCCCGGGGTTATCCGCAAGGGAACGGTTCATGCGGACCAGCTGATCCATGCCGCGGGCGATCCTACGAGCGGCCTCCACCAGTGGCCTCAAGCCAGCCCACAGGGCCCGACTGGCATCCCGGCTCATGAACCGGGCAAACAGGAGGGAGACAACAATCAGGCCCAGCCCGAAAAAGAACAGCGTCTTCTCGAGACGCCCGGCCTCCCCGTGAACCTCCTGATGTCCCGAGACCAGCTCACCCTTCACCTGAAGGTTCCCGGCCGAAAGCTTTTCATCGAGCCTTTCGACAAGGGCCATGTATTGCGCCCGGAGGTTCACCCGGCTTCCCAGACTCAGAAGCTGTGTCCTTTTCGCCGAGGTAAGCCGCACAGGAGAAACAAGCCCTGCTGCAGCCTCGCGAACGACACTCCGGTCTTCCTCCCCGACGAGCGCCATCACTCTGGTCAGTCCATCCTTCATCGCCTGGAAGGGGACAAGAAACTGTGCGTGGGCGGCATCCAGCTCCTCAACGCTTCCGGCAAGGAGCACCGCCATGAAACCGGGAACCAGGGACCGATAGGCATCCTCCAAGGACTGCATCCTGGCCATGGCACCGTGGGCATCCGCAAGCTTGTCCGACAATTCCAGCAACCTCCCCGTATTCCGATTGAAACCCCTCGCCTCCTTCTCCAGTCCGGCCATCGCCAGTTCCAGGGTCTTCAACATCTCCTCGTCGCTGCCATGGCGCAGCTTCCCGGAGACCATGGAAGCAAGTTCCCCGCGGATCTCCAGCAGGGGGATCACCGGTCCCTCAGCCTGATTCGCACCGGCTCCGTCGTTGGACGGGGGCTCCGGTTGTTCAACGCCCTTTTCTAGGGTCGGAGGCTCCATCTCGGCAACCAGCGTGGAAAGATCCCTGAGCATGTGGTTCCTCGCGCGCGATGAGGGCGGCAGGGCCATCATGAGGGATATCTTGTGACGAAATTTTTCAACCACCTTCCGCCGGTCCGGGAGCGACGGTTGATCCCCACCGACCTGGGGCGGGTCGTGGACCGCCAACCCTGCTTCCAGAGAGACCACCACATCCTCGATCCGGGACCAGAGGGTTCTCGGTATTCCGTCCTCCTCCGGCTTCAGTTGGGCAAGACCGGATGCAAGAACCCGCTGCGCCTCCGAGAGGCCTTCACGCGAGTCGTCGCGCACGAGGATGGAAATGGCCTGGTCCACGTTTTCAAGAAGCGTTTCCAGTTTCAGGACCTCCTCCTTCTCCCCGGTCATCCTTCCCCCTTCGAGGACCAAATTGGAGATCCCGGCCTTCAGCTCGTTCACCTCAATCTTCTGATATCCACCGAGTTCCTCGAGCGAGGCCTTGATTCCAGTGGAGATCTCGTCCTGAAAAGCCCCACGGATGGACTGGAGTGCTTCATTCAGGGCAAGGAATCCATTCGAGGCCACCGCCACCTCCTCCCGGACGCGCCGATCCAGGTCGAATCCCTGCATCGCGGCCTGATGAAGGGAGCGTCCCGCCTTTCCCAGTTCATCCAGTTCCGGCACCGCACCGCCTGCTTCCGGGATTTCCCGTGCGAGCAGACCCAGCTCCTTCCTGGAGCCTGCGGCCGCCATTCGGTCTGGAAGGGTGGAAAGCCCCTTTCTCTTCTCCAGCAGCTCGCCCTGCGAAACGAGTGCGGAAGAGACGCCGTCGGTGGTCTCCGACATGTGGTTGACGATGGAATGAACGCCCAGAACAGCGAGTCCGCACAAGACCAGGGAGACACCGGCCATTCCGGAGAAACTGAGGAGGAACCTCCGGCTCAGGGGAACTCGTTTCTTTTCGGGCGACTTCATTCAGGGTTCGGCACCAACGGGGTTGGTATCCGGTGACTCCTGACGGGCACAAAGAATCGGGGCCACCGGACGCATCCGGATCTTCTACCTTGATGGTATCGGCAGCCGATCCCCAAACCTTTAGCAAGCGATCACTTTCCGGAATTCCGGCCGCTGCCCTGCGTTTCTCCCAACGCCACCTCCACCCTACCGGCCTCCGACATGAAAAGCCGGATCTCCGCCCCCGGAGCCGGCTTGTTCCTGAGAAGGAACCTGGAAAGCGCCGTGACCACATTCTCCTCGATGCACCTTTGCAGGGGCCTTGCTCCCAGCCTGCTGTCGAAGCCGTTGCGGGAAAGGAAGTCGACCACCTCGGGCGTCCATCTGAGTTTGAGGCGGCGGGCGCTGAGTCCCTCCCGATCGCCCAGGTAGCCCAGTTCCAGCTCGGCAATCTTCCGGACCACGATCTCGTCAAAGGCGTTGAAGGGAACGATGCGGTCAATGCGGTTGAAGAACTCCGGGCGGAAGAACTTCATGACCTCCCCCTCGTAGTCGATCTGATCCTCCCCGGTAAAGCCGATCGCGGTGCCCTGCTTCACCCCAATGTTGGAGGTCATGACGATGATCGTGTTGCGAAAGGAGGTGAAACGTCCAGCCGGATCGGAGAGGCGCCCCTCGTCAAAGACGTTCAGAAACAGGTCAAACACCTCGGGCGCCGCCTTCTCGATCTCATCCAGCAGGACCACCTGAAAGGGCTGGGCACGGATCTGGGAGATGAACTTGCTGGGATGTCCGCGCAGATCCATGGTCAGCTTGCCCACCGAGCCGGGAAAGCCGTATTCGCTCATGTCGAGACGAAGCAACCGGTTCGAGGCGTCCCCCGCCCCAAAGAGGTAGTCAGCAACCCACCTGGCGAGCGCGGTCTTGCCCACACCGGTCGGACCACAGAAGAGCAGGACGGAGATGGGTCGCTTCGGGTCGTTCATGCCCGCCTTGAGTCGGGTCACCACCTCGGCAGCCCGGAGACAGGCCTCGCGTTGACCAATGATCTTCTTCTCAAAGGCCGTCACCACATCCTCGAAGACGAGCGGGACATCATCCTTGAGCAGCCATTCCTGCAGGCCTGTCTCCTTCACGAAGGCGGTCAGTATCCTTTCCAGTGAGACCGTGACGGATTTCTCATTGGCTGCCCGCTCAAACACCCTTTCCACAAACCGCACGCTGCTTCCGGGAAAACTCTGGTAGGGAAAGAACCTGCCGTGCAGACGGATCACGGATTCGCCGACGCCCTTCTCGGAATCCACCTTCCAGATGCGTTCCTGCATCTGGATGACCCGGTCCATCAGCGCCCTTGCCCGCTCCTGGACCATCGGCTGGATCCTCACGATCTGGAAGACATCCAGGAAATCAGGAATCAATCGTCGGCAGGTCTCCAGTTCCTCGGGCGTGGCTTCCAGGATGAGCTTCAACTCCCCCCGTGAAAGGTAGGGCAACATGAACTTGGCCACGCCATCCCCGGCCTCCTTGCCGCCTGTCTGCACCAGGTCCGAAAGACTGTCGCAGACCAGCCATGCCGAGGCGTCCTGCAGTTCATTGATGACGCTTTCCAGCCGGGCCTCCCACTGACCCAGGTAGGGTGCTCCGGCAATCAGCCTCTGGGCATTGGTCCTCCAGAATGCGGAGGGGCGGTCTTCACCCTCGTTTCCCGCCATCTCCTCGATGTTGCGGGTGATCCGCTTGATGGCCTCGAGCAGCACCGTGGATTTTCCACAACCCTGCTCCCCGACCACGCAGAGATTGACCGGCCCCTCCATCAGGCGTTCGACCACGCTGTGGACCTCGGGTTCGCGCTCAAAGGCGGGGGCCGCCTTCTTCCTCCCCCGCACCCTCGTGGGCATGGGTTCGGCTATCTCCTTGAGGTTGTTGTACTCCGGCTTCTCGAACCACTCGCCCAGCTTGGACTTCCGGGAGACCGTCTTCCGAAAGGGCAGCACCTTCAGCTCCGGATCCACGACCTGCTCGTAACGGACCAGTTCATCGGGACTCTTGCCCTTGAGGTTCTGCACCACGTAGTGCCTGGCCAGGCGCTCAAGGTCACCCTCCTGATGATAGGTGAAGAAGGTGTCGATCAGGGGAATGGCGGCTCCAAACATGTTGCCACCTATTTCCCCATAGACGACAGGGAACCGTAGCCTGACCGTCTCCGGACAGGGGGAGACCCGGTTGTCCATGGAGGTGTACTCGGGCCGGACATCCACCGAGAGGATCCTCATGCGGGCCCGATCGATGGAACACTCCGGCGTCCAGCCATACTCGGCCAGATGCCAGTCGAGGTATCCCTTGAACTGCGTGGTCACCTCACGCTCGGAACGCCCCACCGCCCACTGGAACTCCCACTCCTCGCAAAGCACACCCTGCCAGCAGCCGATTCCGCTCTTCCAGACCAGCATGGGATAGTTTTCCTTTTCTGTGGCTGCCATGATCCGTTCCTCAATCCTGGTTGAACTCCTCGGGTGGCGGAAGCAGTGAAAGCACCAGGTCCCTCAAGGCATCCGCATCCAGTCCCTCGCCGACAAAGGCACCGGTCCTGACGTCCGAACTCGGGCCGTCATTGTGGTAGATCCTGACGATCCTTCCCCGCCAGCAGCTTTCCTCCTGTTCCCCGCTCGTCATCATCTCCGGCCCCTTCCCCAATGGTTCGACCGCACCGAAGGTTTCACCCACCAGCTCGATGGCCTCCATCTCTCCATTGAGGAAGAAGGCGACATGCACCCCGGTCTCGAGGCGTCCCAGCAGCTCCGCAGCGATTCCATCAAGGACAAGGTATGGCAGCGGATCCGATGCCTTCCGGTTGAGCGCGAGATCCAGCATCGCCTGGTCCACCTCACTGGTGATCCATCTGCCATTGGCATAGATCCTGGCCTGCACCCCCCAGAAGAAGTCGAACATCCTGAAGTGCAGAGGAAGAAGATAAGTCAGGTAGTAGGTGGGGTCGCCCGCCACGCGTGGTCTCAAGACGTATCGACGCGATTGGGGATCGGTGCCCACCATGACGTCCAGGAAGGCCAGTTCCCGGACCAGGAAGCCCAGCTGGTTCTCCAGTCCGGCACCGGAATCCTGGGCCTCTTCCAGTTCCTGAAGGCCGCGCTTGAGACGTTCGACGGAGAGAAGCTGGTTGATGTCCCAGACCGGAAACGGGCTGGGGCCGGAGCGCCTCTTCCGAAACACGCGGACACGTGGCCCCCTGGCAGGCCACTTCCAAAGCCGCCCTGAATCAAGGACATCGTAGAGCGTGTCGAGGATGCGCCTTGTCCGGGTAAGCTGCTCGCCGCAGGCAAAGTAATGTTCCTGCTCCGGCGAGACCTCATCAAGCGAGATCGCCCCGGAGGGAGAGCGCTCATCAAGATGCCGCTTGACCCGGCGCCATGCCTGGTCGGCCAGGTCCACGATCTCGCGTGTCCCCCTCCGCTCGACAAGATCTGCGAGACATTCAACCCGTTCCGAAAGCTTGAGGACATGGGCCTCGGTCACGATCCTCTCCTGTCCCTCGGCGGAAAGGATGATCACGGTCGGGTCGCCACCCGGTGCTTCGCTGAGTCGTCGTGCAAGCGGCTGCGCCACCTCGGACTCCACCACCCGTTTCAGTGCCCTCGCACCGAGCCTTGGCTTGTAGCCCTTCTTCACCAGCACCGACACCGCTTCCGCCGAGATCTCCAACGCACACTTCCGCTGGCGCAGACCTTCCCTGCGGAAGAGATCGTGAATGAGTCGATGGGCAATGGTGTGCAGCTCCTTGTCGGCAAGCCCGGCAAAGGGCGCAATCCGATCAAGCCGGTTGAAGAACTCAGGACGGAAGAACTGCCGGGCGGCCCCCACGTAGAAGGAGGCATCCCCCACGTCGTCCGTGAAGAAGCCCATCTGCTGTCCCGCCTCCCTGACACCCAGGTTGGAGGTCATGACGATGATGCAATTCGTGAAGTCGGCAGTGCGTCCGAGGCCATCGGTCAGCCTTCCCTCACCCAGAACGGAGAGCAGCATGTCGAAGACCTCGGGGTGGGCCTTTTCGATCTCATCAAGGAGAAGGACACAGAAGGGCTGCCGCCGGACCGCCGAGGTCAGGAGCCCTTCCGGTTCGCGGATGGTCCCGACCAACCTTGCGGAGGCTCCCCATTCCGAGAACTCATTCATGTCGAAACGGACCAGCCTCTCCTCGGACCCGAAAAGAAAGGCCGCCGCCGCCTTCGCTGTCTCGGTCTTCCCGACACCGGTGGGGCCGACGAAGGCGGCGACGCGGGCGCCTCGAAGCCCACGCAGTCGTA
>CAZKNW010000186.1:0-7738 GCA_964554035.1 uncultured Verrucomicrobiota bacterium | reverse complement strand
TCCTGTCCCTTGGGCCGGATGCTGACATTCACGTCGCAGCGGATCATGCCCTTTTCCATGTCGCATTCGCTGACGCCGCCATATTCGAGGATGTCCTTAAGTGCATTCAGGAAATCGTAGGCCATGTCGGCGCTGGTGATGTCGGGTTCGGTGACGATCTCGAGCAGGGGAACGCCGGCCCGGTTGAAATCCACGCCACTGGACTTGGCGTAGTGGGAGCACTTGCCGAGATCCTCCTCGAGGTGGGCGCGGTTGATGCGCACCTTCGCGAGGCTCCCCTTGTGCTCGAACTCCACGAACCCGTCCTTGGTGGAGGGGCGGTCGAACTGGGTGATCTGGTAGTTCTTGGGGGCGTCGGGATAGAAGTAGTTCTTGCGGTCGAACTTCGCGAATTTCGGCACCTCGCAGTTCAGGAGGTATCCCGCGAGTGCCGTCTGCTTCATGGCCTCTTCGTTGGCGACCGGCAGCACGCCCGGCAGGCCAAGGCAGATCGGGCAGATCAGCGTGTTGGGTTCCGCACCATACTGGTTGGCGCAGGAACACCACATCTTGGACCGGGTTCTGAGTTGGGTGTGGATCTCAAGACCAATGACCGCTTCGTATTCCATAAGACCCGCCGATACTGCGAGACGGGCCTTGGAGGAGCAAGGCAAAGGAGAATGCTTCGGGACTCGGCCAAGGCAAAATGATTCATGACAAGACGCAACGACGGAGTGGAGCGGGCTCCATGACTGACGAGCAACCCATCCTTGGACCATTTGGGCCGGAATACGAATCCATTGATCGAAGCGAGCCAACGGCCCGGGTCAAATAATCCTCGCCGATCGGCACAACTACTTTTGGGGAGCCGGCAGACAATCAAAGATTCGTCAGACTCCCTGATCAGCCCCCACTGTGGTGTTGTCATGCCCTCTGGTTCTTCAATGATCACCGCGGTGATGGGACGCGCTGATTGATCCAGCCGATGTTGGGAGCATGGTGATCAAATGCAAACCCGGAATGTGGATGGTGAGTAATCGCTATTCTGTCACGGAGGCATCACCGTGGTGGCGGGTCAGGCAGGGCAACACTGAGCTCAATCGCATCAGGGAATGAGGGAAGGAAGCCGAAATCGAATTCGTGAGCCGACGGATAGAGTTGAGCTGCGCGGGGGGCGCGGCGAAAGGGATTGGTCGAATGTGGAGACGTGACCCCTATTAGATTAAGATTAAGAGGGAGTTTGTTGGTTTTGGAGCGAGATACCCAATCACCCAAAGAAGCATCACAAGATCAAGAGCCGGTCGGATCTGTCGGATGGGAGTGCCCGGAAGATGGATTCTTTTTGGGAGGCGTATTTTTCGGGGAAGCGCTTGTCTCTGTTCCCTCTGTTGACTCCTGTTGAAAATGTGGGATCCCGCGGTGGCGGGAGAGCGCGTCCGTCCAAGGGGCCACGCTTTGGAAAGCGCGGCTACGGTGGAATCCGTGGAAGGAACATCGCGTTCGCCCCTTCAGGGCGGGAAACAAAAGAGGCACATCATCCCCGGGCTCCATTTCATTCCGCACCGCGGCTACATGCGATGACCTCTCCGAGGTCGTTGAAGTGGGTCCTCTTGGCAAGAGGCCCCTACCTGTTTGGTAGGGACGCATCGCCGCAGGCGTCCCACTTCAGATCGTTGCGCATTCTGTGTGCTATTCGCGTGCGTCCCTTCAGGACTGGGTTCTATTGACCTTGGAATCCCCGGACTCCATTTCATTCCGCGCCGCGGTTACATGCGATGACCTCTCCGAGGTCGTTGAAGGGGGTCCTCTTGGCAAGAGGCCCCTACCTGGGTGGGTAGGGACGCATCGCCGCAGGCGTCCCTCTTCAGATCCAATAGCGTAGAATCCCATGTGAATGGGATCACTTGTTGTGGTGGGTTTGAAGTGATCGGATTCACATCCGATTCTACGGGCTTATTTTCCTGTAATCTGTGGGCCTTCTGAATCTGTGGTGTATGAAATCGTTGAAGGGTAAACCGAGGGATAGGAACGCGGGCGTTGGGGCCTTCTGCGTGTTGCTGTGGCTGGCTCCCGCGATGGCTGGGGGCCATGAGGGAGAGGATGAAGCTTCCTTAAGGTGATCTCATTGAGGGGTTGCTCCGCGGAGGCGTTGTCATAGACTTGGGGTTCACGAATGAACGGCTTTTTCAAATGCAACTTGCCTCACGGCTTTCTGTCTCCCAGAGCCTGCAGGGCCTTTCTCCAGATCTGTTTGTTGGCCGGGCTTGTTGTCCCGGATTTGGTTCGGGCGGAAGAAAAGGTGTCCTTTTCGCGCGAGATCCAGGTGCTGCTGTCCGATCGGTGCTATCAGTGTCACGGACCCGATGAAGGGTCGCGCAAGGGGGGACTTCGTCTCGACGTGAGGGAGGATGCCTTGAAAGCTGGGGATGAAGGTGCGGCCATTGTTCCGGGCAAGCCGGATCAAAGCCTGATGCTGCAACGCATCATGGAGACCGATCCTGATCTTCGGATGCCTCCTCCGGAAAGTGGAAAAAGCCTCAGCGCGCAGGAGGTCGAGCGTCTTCGCCTTTGGATCGAACAGGGGGCGGAATACCGCAACCATTGGGCCTTCGAACCGATCCGTCGTCCGAAGGTACCGAATGATTCCGCCATAGCGGAGCTTTATGGGGACGCGAGCTTGTCACCGATCGATGCCTATGTGGGCCGCCGGCTTTTGAAGGTGGGCCTTACGCCATCGCCGCTTGCGGACCGTCGCACCCTGATCCGTCGTGTTCACCTTGATCTCCTGGGCCTGCCGCCCTCGTTGGAGGCGTTGCACGCCTACCTCAACGACACTCAACCGGGTGCCTATGAGCGCATGCTGGACCAGGCGCTGGAGAGTCCGCATTTCGGGGAGAAGTGGGGGCGCCACTGGCTGGATCAGGCCCGCTATGCCGATACCCACGGATACACCATCGATTCCCAGCGCAGCATCTGGCCTTACCGGGACTGGGTGATCCAGGCCATCAACGAGGACCTGCCCTTTGACCAATTCACCATTGAGCAGTTGGCCGGGGACCTGATGCAGAACCCAACACGGGACAACCTGGTCGCCACGGGATTCCATCGCAACACGCTGGTCAATCAGGAGGGGGGCACGGACCGGGAGCAGTTCCGCAATGAAGCGGTGGTGGATCGTGTGAACACGACCGGAGCCGTCTGGCTCGGCCTTACGGTGGGCTGCGCGCAATGCCACACCCACAAGTATGATCCTCTGACGCAACATGAGTATTACCAGCTCTTCGCGTTCTTCAACAGTGGCAAGGACGTCAACAGCGCGGGTCCGACCCTCTCCCTGCCGGGACCGGAGGACGAGGAGAAGAGAACGCAGCTGGAGGCATCCATCCGCGAGGCCCGTCAGGAACTCAAGGCCTACCAAGCCAAGGGGCAATCCGCTGAAGAATCAGAGAGCACTTCAAAGGAAGGCACGGTGGACTGGACCTTCCTGGAGCCTGTGGATCTGAGGTCCGGGGGTGAGACCACGTTCAAAGGTCTTGGTGACGGTTCGTCACTGGCCTCGGGTGCCACATCCAGTCCGGAGACCTACACCTTCCGTACCGGATCACCGGGTGGACGCTGGACCGCACTTCGGCTGGAGGTCCTGACGCATCCCAGCCTGCCGAAAGGCGGGCCGGGCCGGGCTGGCAATGGCAACTTTGTGCTCTCGGACATCGCTCTCGAAAGCGGAGCCTTGAAGGCGAGTTGGTTGCATGCCCATGCCGACCATTCACAGCCGCGTTATGACGTCACGGCAGCGATCGATACGGACCCGATCACCGGCTGGGCCATCAACGGCGCCAAGCGCGTGAATGTCCAGCGGACAGCGGTCTTCCTGATGGATCCCCTGGAGATACCGAAAGGGGAGTCCGTCGAGATACGCCTGCATTTCCCAGAGCGACCGGAGGGGTATTCCATCGGGCGTTTCCGACTCGCCATGACCGGGGCGCCGCTTCGTCAGCTGGGGCTCCCGGATCCTGAGGGTGACCGGCTAACCAAGAGGCTCAAGAAGCTCGAAGATCAGCTCAAGAACCTGAACAAGGGTGTGCCCAGCACGATGGTGATGGAGGAACTGGACAAGCCGCGCGAGACGCATGTGCACATCCGTGGCGACTTCCTGCGCAAAGGCGACCAGGTCACGCCCGACACCCCCGCCTTCCTTCCTTCGCTGAAGGCGGATCAGACCTATCCTGGACGACTGGACCTCGCGCGCTGGCTAGTCCGGCCCGACCATCCGCTCACGGCCAGGGTCGTCGTGAACCGCATGTGGATGCGCCTGTTCGGCAAGGGACTGGTGGAAACCGAGAATGACTTCGGACTCCAGGGCACGCCACCGACCCATCCGGAACTGCTTGACTGGCTGGCGGATCACTTCATCAGGAATGGTTGGTCGCGTAAACAACTGCTCCGCACGATCATGACCTCCGTCACCTACCGGCAGTCCTCGCAATCGCGCCCGGAACTGGTGAAGGCGGATCCCCTCAACCAGCTTCTGGGTGCCCAGGCAAGGATCCGGGTCGATGCGGAAAGTGTCCGGGATATGGCCTTGGCCGCGAGCGGGTTGTTGGTTCCGAAGATTGGAGGACCCAGCGTCTATCCGCCGCAACCGGATGGCGTCTACGCCTTCACCCAGCGACGTGCCTCCTGGCCCACCAGCAAGGGCCCGGACCGCTACCGACGTGCCATGTACACCTTCTTCATGCGCAGCGCACCGCATCCGCTCTTCACCACCTTCGATGCGCCCGCGTTCAACACCACCTGCACGCGACGCCCACGATCCAATACGCCGCTGCAGGCCCTGACGCTCGCCAATGATTCTGCCTTCTTCGAGATGAACCAGGCCCTTGGGAAATTGCTCCAATCGGCCGAAGGCGCCCCGTCCGAACGGATTGAACAGGCCTTCCTGCGCTGCCTGTCCCGTCCCCCCACCAGCGAGGAAAGTCGGATGCTGGAAGGCTATTTCGAAACCCAGCACGCGGCCTTCAAGGCTGATCCGGAAGCGGCTGCCGAGGTGACGGGCGGGGCATCCTCAGCGAAGGCGGATGCAGCCGGGCAGGCGGCATGGGTCCTGGTGGCCCGCATCCTGATGAACCTCGATGAATTTATTACGCGGGAATGAACATGCCTGAAATGACGGATCCATTACGCCAGTTGCAGCAGAGCACGCGGCGCCACTTCTTCCAGCGTTGCGGCATGGGACTCGGGGCGGCTGCCTTGTCCGGGCTGCTTCGCAACGACACCTTGGCAGGCGCCACCGGCCCGCATCCATTGGCTCCCCGCCAACCGCATTACGCACCGCGGGCGAAGTCGGTCATCTTTTTGTTTATGGCCGGGGGACCCAGCCAGCTGGACCTGTTTCAGGAGAAGCCCCTGCTGCGCAAGCACCACGGGGAGTTGCCTCCCAAGAGCTATCTTGAAGGCAGGCGCTTTGCCTTTCTGAAGGGAACCGAGACCCTGCTGGCCAGTCCGCGAAGCTTTCAGCAGTATGGTCAGTGCGGCCAGGAACTGAGCGACCTGCTTCCCTACCACCGCCAGATCGTCGACGAGGTCTGCTGGATGCATGGCCTCCAGTCCGATGTCTTCAACCACGGCCCGGCCAAGATCTTCATGAACACCGGTTCGCCCCAGCCCGGTCGGCCCAGCATGGGCGCATGGACCACCTATGGCCTAGGCAGTGAATCGAGCGACCTCCCAGGATTTGTGGTCCTGCAATCAGGCCCCCGGGGACCAAGGGGTGGCTCCGCACTCTGGTCGAGCGGCTTTCTTCCCACGACCTATCAGGGCGTTCCCTTCCGAAGCGGGCCCGAACCCATCCTGAACCTTTCCAGCCCGGGAGGCCTGGATCGAAAACGCGAGCGTGGCTTCGTGGACATGGTGTCCGCACTGAATCGTGAGCACCTGAAGACGGTTGGGGATCCGGAGATCCAGACGCGCATCGCCGCCTATGAGATGGCCTACGCCATGCAGAGCAGCGCGCCTGAGTTGATGGACATCTCCAAGGAGCCGAAGCACGTCCTTGACCTATATGGGGCGGAACCCGGACGTCCTTCCTATGCGGCCAACTGCCTTCTTGCACGGAGGATGGTCGAGCGGGGCGTCCGCTTTGTGCAGCTCTACCACACCAACTGGGATCACCATGGTGGTCCGACGGAGAACCTGGAGAATCACCTTCCACAGATCTGTCGCGAGGTCGACCAGGCATCCGCGGCGCTCGTGCTGGATCTGAAGCAGCGCGGTCTGCTGGACGACACGGTCGTGATCTGGGGCGGGGAGTTCGGGCGCACCCCCATGGGTGAGGTCCGCGAGACCACCGGACGCGATCATCACATCGATGCCTTCTCCATGTGGGCGGCGGGCGGTGGGTTCAAACCGGGCCTGATCCATGGGGAAACCGACGAACTGGGCCTGGGAGCAACGCGCGACGCCAAGCATGTCCACGACCTGCAGGCCACCATCCTGCATTTACTGGGACTCGACCACGAACGGCTGACCTTCCGTTTCCAGGGCCGCGACTTCCGCCTGACGGACGTTCATGGGCACGTGCTTCGTGATGTTTTGACTTAAGGGGGGAAGGAAATAGCCAAGGAAGCCCGAAGGGTTGGAGTGGGGCCTATTGGGTAGGGACGCATCGCCGCAGGCGTCCCACTTCATAACAAGTGATCGGATTCATATCCGATGCTACGGCCGCGTATTTCGATCACGCCTGTGACAGGACCTTCTCGATGGTGCTGGCTGCTGAGGGCAGGGTCTTGGCGAGGAGTGCGAGGTTCTGATTCAAGCCCAAGACGGTCTTTTCGGATCCGAAGTTCAGGAGCTTGCGATACCAGGCCATCAAGGCGTTGCTGACGGTTCCCTCGCGCAATCCCTTTTCCGCCACCTCCAAACCGAGGGCGCAGCGACAGAGGATGTGTGCGGCGATGGCATCGGCGGAACCCATCTTCCGGGCGATCGACCAGGTGCCTTCGGCTTCCTCGAGTTGCCCGGCGAGCATGAGTGCCTCGGCGCGTTGGTGGAGGATCGGCAGGTGGGAGGGGAAGTTCCTTGCTCCTTCTCCGGTCCAGTCCAGGGCGAAATCGAGTGTCTCCGGCTGGTGCAAGGCGATGCGGGCACCCAGTGTCCAGACGTTCAGGTCCTCAGGCTCCTCCGACATCAGGTCATGGACCATGGTGAGGGCCTCCAGGGTCTTCCCGCGGTCGGCGAGATGCCTTGCGTAGTCGAAACGCAAGGGGCGTGACTTGGGATCCTCGGCGAGAGCCTTGGAAAAGTTGTCCCCGGCTTCGGAAAGGTTCAGGCAGGCCTGACAGTGGGCCAACATGTGGCGTGGCCCGGCTTTCAGGATGTCCTTGTTGACCGGGGAAAGGGTGGGTTCTCCCCGTTTCTCCAGGACCTTCTCAAGATGGTGGATGGCCTGCTCGTGCATCTGACCCTGGATCATGGCGATGGCCAGTACCCAGTGCATGGACGCGGTGAGGCCGTTGCGTCGTGCCAGATCGCTGTTCAGCAGGGCGATGACATCGGAGAAGCGTTGTGCGGAGAGTAGTTGCGATGCGTATTGCGAGAGCAGGGTCTCCCGGAACTCAGGGATGTCGGCGGAGGGGTGACCATTGAGCATCAGTTTATAGGCCTCGTTGTATTCGGCCAGTCCCTGTTCGATGGCACCGGCACGACTCAGATCCAGTCCGAGGTTCATCAGGAGATTGGGCTCGTTGGGGGTCTCTTCGAC